>NZ_LWFT01000489.1:0-285 GCF_001635105.1 Oleiphilus sp. HI0079 | reverse complement strand
AACTGATAGCCACGATGATCAAAGGGATCATCAGGCCAAGGTTCTTTTCAATTAACTCATGTTGCTTCATCGTTTATCTCCCTTAAGCAGTCGCAGGCATTGAATCGAGCGCTTTGGCGTCTTTCTGTTTGATTGTTAACCAAACATTCAGTGCCATGATAAGCATGCCGACTAGGAAAATAACGCCACCGATCAAGCGCACAAGGTATCCATTGTGGCTCGCCTCAAGTGANTCTACGAAGCNGTAAGTTAGGGTGCCATCGGTGTTGACCGCGCGCCACATCA
>NZ_LWFT01000488.1:0-344 GCF_001635105.1 Oleiphilus sp. HI0079 | reverse complement strand
CTTGGCGAATATGCTCGAAAATAAACAAACCAGCCTTCACCGAGATTGGTCTGTACCCAGTTGGCTGCGGCAACACCTTCTGGCTTCTCCGGTGCAAAGTGGAACACATAATTCCCATCTTCATTCTTCTGAGTGCCTGCGATGTTTGAACCTACATCGGCACGCTTCATTTTGTTATTGATAATGGCGCGGTTTTCAATGTTATAAACCGTTACAGTCCAGAATGTTTCGGCATAGTTTACGTCTCCTCTAACAGTGAGGGTGTAGTGCTTTCCGCCATCAAGACCTTTCCCATTTTCATCGCGGTAATTGTCTAGATAAACCTGACCCCAACCTCCGTTTGT
>NZ_LWFT01000487.1:0-217 GCF_001635105.1 Oleiphilus sp. HI0079 | reverse complement strand
GAGTCTTATGAGTCAAGACACTCCCAATCTCGAAGACGGTGTCGAGCAAATTTCACTTCGTGAATATACCGAAAAAGCCTATCTCGATTATTCAATGTACGTCATTCTAGATCGTGCTTTGCCGCATGTTGGTGACGGCCTTAAGCCCGTTCAGAGGCGTATTGTTTATGCGATGTCGGAGTTGGGGCTGAAATCGACTGCTAAGTACAAAAAGTCA
>NZ_LWFT01000486.1:0-481 GCF_001635105.1 Oleiphilus sp. HI0079 | reverse complement strand
CCATATTATGCAACCTTCTTCGCGAAGGCTACCGGTGTTAAATAATTAAGCGAGCTATGTGGCCGTTCATGATTGTAGTGCTGCTGCCACAGATCAATTTCATATCGTGCTTCTTGTAACGTTCGGAACCAATGTTGGTTCAAGCAAGCGTCTCTAAACTTCCCATTGAAGCTTTCAACAAAAGCATTCTGCGTCGGTTTCCCAGGCTGAATGAAGTTCAGCTTCACGCCACTCTTCTGGCTCCAGAAGAACATAGCTTTGCTGGTATATTCGGTGCCGTTGTCACACGTAATGCTTTCCGGCTTTCCTCTCAGCTCAATGAGATCATTCAAAAAGCGAGCAACACGAGCCCCAGATATCGAGTATTCAGCGAGCTGGCCTACAATTTCTCGAGAGTAATCATCTACAACATTCAAAATACGAAATCGTCTATGGCTCGCTAATTGGTCCGAAACAAAATCCATCGACCAACTTTGATTCG
>NZ_LWFT01000485.1:0-521 GCF_001635105.1 Oleiphilus sp. HI0079 | reverse complement strand
TTTTCGCCTTTCCCTCACGGTACTGGTTCACTATCGGTCAGTCAGGAGTATTTAGCCTTGGAGGATGGTCCCCCCATCTTCAGACAAGATAACACGTGTCCCGTCCTACTTAATATGTGATCGCTGTGTCTTCGTGTACGGGGCTATCACCCTCTATTGCTGCACTTTCCAGAGCATTCCACTAACACAACAACCATCGGCTACTCCCCGTTCGCTCGCCGCTACTAGGGGAATCTCGGTTGATTTCTTTTCCTCCGGGTACTTAGATGTTTCAGTTCTCCGGGTTCGCTTCCTACACCTATGTATTCAGTGCAGGATATCCGCCTTATGACGGATGGGTTTCCCCATTCGGAAATCGTTGGGTCAAAGCTCGTTTACCAGCTTACCAACGCTTATCGCAGGTTTCTACGTCCTTCATCGCCTCTGACTGCCAAGGCATCCACCGTATGCGCTTAGTCGCTTGACTATATAACCCAAAGAGTCCTCCAGGACGACCTTTTACCATCCTAGTCTCGAGTCAT
>NZ_LWFT01000484.1:0-456 GCF_001635105.1 Oleiphilus sp. HI0079 | reverse complement strand
TTGCGGCATTGCCTGTGGCGTCAGATACATCGTAAGTCAGAGCATAAGTGCCCGCTACGGCATCGTTCACCGAACCACTTACCAAAATCGCTGAAGTGAGTGTTGCATTGTCATCAATAATATCGGTCGCTGCTGCGCCAAGATCCGTGTAGGTCGTGCCTTGCTCGTGCTGTACCGTAGCGGCGCCATTCAGTGTAATCACTGGAGCGGTGCGGTCAGCCACGATCACGTCACGAGTGACTGTCGGCGCGGCGTTGCTCTGAGAGTCGGTGACGTTGTAGGTGAGTGTATAAGTGCCTGCAACATTTGGATCGACAGCGCCAGTTGGGACGATGGAACCAGATAGATCGCCATCGGCTGCATCGGAGGCGGTCGCGCCAGGATCAGTAAATGGCGTTTGCAGTTCATGCAGGATCGGGTTGCTGCCAAGCAATGTGATGGTCGGTGTTCCTGTGT
>NZ_LWFT01000483.1:0-973 GCF_001635105.1 Oleiphilus sp. HI0079 | reverse complement strand
ACCTGGCATTACCATCTCAACGCCATCAGGAAGCTCACATGCACCTGTTACATCCGTGGTACGGAAGTAAAATTGTGGACGATAGCCTTGGAAGAATGGCGTGTGACGACCACCTTCATCTTTGCTCAAGATATATACTTCAGCCTCGAACTTCGTGTGCGGCTTAACCGAACCAGGAACACATAGCACCTGACCACGCTCAACATCATCACGCTTAGTACCACGAAGAAGAACACCGACGTTCTCACCCGCGCGACCTTCGTCAAGAAGCTTACGGAACATCTCAACACCAGTACACGTAGTCGTTTGAGTGTCGCGGATACCAACGATCTCGATCTCTTCGCCTACCTTGATGATACCACGCTCAACACGACCAGTTACTACCGTACCACGACCAGAGATAGAGAATACATCTTCTACTGGCATTAGGAATGGCTGATCGACTGCACGCTCTGGCTCTGGAATATACGTATCAAGTGCTTCAACAAGTTTCTTAACGGCTGTAGTACCTAGCTCGTTGTCATCTTCACCGTTCAATGCCATCAAAGCAGATCCAGGGATGATTGGCGTGTCGTCACCAGGGAATTCGTATTGATCTAGAAGCTCACGAAGCTCCATCTCAACCAACTCAAGCATTTCGTTGTATTCTTCAGTACCTGCACCACCACAGTCTTCAGCAAGAAGATCTGCCTTATTCAGGAACACAACGATGTATGGAACACCAACCTGGCGAGACAAAAGAATGTGCTCACGCGTCTGAGGCATCGGGCCGTCAGTTGCGCCACATACTAGAATCGCTCCATCCATTTGCGCCGCACCCGTGATCATGTTTTTCACGTAGTCCGCGTGCCCTGGACAGTCAACGTGCGCGTAGTGACGATCTGTTGAATCGTACTCTACGTGTGACGTTGCAATTGTAATACCACGCTCACGCTCTTCTGGAGCGTTGTCGATGTTCGCGAAGTCAACCTTC
>NZ_LWFT01000482.1:0-733 GCF_001635105.1 Oleiphilus sp. HI0079 | reverse complement strand
TACGAGAGAGCCGCTACCTTTTAACGATAACGAAATTGAAGCGATATACAGCCAACTAGAAGGCAATGACTTAAACCTCATTACCTTCGCCTTCGAAACCGGCTTACGCACCTCTGAGCTAATCGCTTTGCAATGGCAAGATATCGATTTCGACAACAAACGCATATACATTCGCCGCGCCATTGTTAGAGGTCAAACCAAACAACCGAAAACCAAAAGCGGCGTTCGGACTGTCGATCTTAGTCAACCGGCAATTGACGCTTTACTAAATCAGCAGCAGTACAGCGTTAAGCCTTTCGTCTTTTTCGACACCAAAACCGAGAAAGTACTAAACGATAAAAAGATTCGTGAGCGTATCTGGAAAGCCGCCCTCAAAAAGGCAGGCGTCCAGTATCGCGAGCCCTACCAAACCCGACATACCTTTGCATCGCGCCATCTTAGCAACGGTAAACCGATTATCTGGGTATCGCTTCAAATGGGGCACTCTAACCCGAATATGACAACTAGCCGATATGCGAGGTGGATTGTATGACCATATCAGAAACGGTGGAGATCAGTTTGCGTACAAATATAAGTACAAGTACAATAATAGGTACAATGAATTCAAAGGATTTAGCTATGGACACTTTGAGCTATTCAGCGTTCCGCAATCAACTAGCCGGTACGCTCGATAAAGTGAATGATGACCACAAGCCCGTTATGATTACGCGTCAGAACGGTAAGCCTGCCGTAG
>NZ_LWFT01000481.1:0-365 GCF_001635105.1 Oleiphilus sp. HI0079 | reverse complement strand
CAGTTTATCGAACAAAACAATCTATCCGTAGAGTGGTTGATCGAAACGCATGTGCATGCAGACCACCTCAGTGCTGCGCCCTATATACAGAAGCATGTTGGAGGGAAGCTCGGCATAGGTGAGCAGATTTCTGTTGTGCAATCTGTGTTCGGTAAAGTGTTTAATGAGGGTGCTGGGTTTGCGCGAGACGGATCTCAGTTTGATCATCTATTTACGGATGGAGAGCGCTACACTGTCGGGCAGCTAAGTTGCTTTGCTTTGCATACTCCCGGACATACCCCAGCTTGCATGACGCATGTTTTAGGTGATGCGGCTTTTGTCGGGGATACGCTATTTATGCCAGATGCCGGGACCGCGCGATGTGA
>NZ_LWFT01000480.1:0-612 GCF_001635105.1 Oleiphilus sp. HI0079 | reverse complement strand
TCACCGTCTCAAATGCTCTAAAGGCATCGCCCTCAGTACCACCGGCTAAACGAAGCTCAATCGAACCGCCTTCACTTTCAAGAAACTGGCGAACGGCGTCCATACCAACACCCCGCCCACTAAGATCACTCACTTGGTCTGCGGTAGAGAACCCAGAGTGAAAGACTAGGTTCGCCACTTCTTGATCTACAAGGATCGTATCGCCATCGATAATGCCTTTTTCGGCTGCCATGCTACGAATCTTGTGCAAGGCGATACCTCGGCCGTCATCCGACACCTTAAAGTGTACAAAATCGCTTGCTGCCTGAGTATCAATATGAACAGACCCAAACTCGGTTTTACCTTTTTGAGACCGCTCTTGCGCACTCTCGATTCCATGATCAACAGCGTTGCGCAACACGTGGGTAAAGATATTGTTTACCATACTGTGCACGCGACCATCGATTAAAACGTCAGCATCGTTAATTTCAACCTTCGGCAATGGCTTGGCCAGCTGCTCTGCCATCGAAGCCATAGACTGAACCGGCTCCGCAATTACTTTAGACAGCGGCTCCGACTCTAGCGAGACGAGCATGCTATATGCTTCTGAAACAACTTCTTTGACTTCCTGAT
>NZ_LWFT01000479.1:0-12453 GCF_001635105.1 Oleiphilus sp. HI0079 | reverse complement strand
GCGGTGTTGAGTTAGCGTTTTGCCGCTCGAGACATCGCACATGCCTTGCGAAACATTGAATTAGCCGGGTCGGCAAGCGCGTCGCGCTCTGGCCGGTATTGTTCAATATCAATGTAAGGCCGCTGTCCGCTAGCAAGCTCAGCTAATACTCTGCCATACCCCGCACTCATCGCTATCCCCGATCCATTGCAACCGGTACCAACGAAAACACCCGGCACTCGCTCAAGCGCTCTTATGGCGGCACTAGGCACAACCGGCTATACATTAATTGACCAATCAGTACTGACGAGACTATCAATCCACCCAGAGTTAAATGAGCCGAATTATATTCAATCAACCTTGTATATGTGGTGTCTCTCTGCCGCGTCTTCTACTGTGCTTTGCCTCTATTCACTAACTCTTAAGTCTGAGAGAAAGAATTGGCGAGACGTTATTGATTCAAAGAAACGAATGACCGGCGCAACTGCACTTATTATGACCCTCACGTACACGATGGTTTTGATCGCAATGCATGGTACTGAGAATGTTTCATATTTGGTGGCACTTCGCCAAACCAGCATCGTGATCGGAGTCATTCTTGGAGTAGTGTTGCTGAAGGAAACGTTTGGAAGGACTAAATTTGCAGGACTCAGCCTACTCATGGCCGGGATATGGACGATGATTCCAATCACCTAGCCCAAAAACATCTAAGATCTCGTAATTACGATGAAGTAAGCAAAATCAAACAGCTAGCCGACATTTGGCTAGCTGTTTGATTATCTAGCGGATAATCAAAGCTCGTGGATTTCTAAGCCGAGCTCTTTCAAGACAGATTCGTTCGCCGCATTTGAGACAACGGCTACACTCGCCACCTCAGATTTCAAATACTCTTGCGCTACACGCTTCAAGTCATCCATGGTGACAGAGAGAACATGCTCCCTAAAACGTGCTCGCTGCTCTTTCGTGCGACCAAACAACAAACTATGAAAATCCCCCTTCGCTTCACCAGCAGGTGAACGCGGCTTATCGATCTGAGAAATGACACCAAGAATGGCCTGCTCTAGTTGCTCATGGTCATGCTCAGTTTCAAGCAACCATGCGACGGAAGCATCAAAGTCATCTAGGGTTTCGGTCAAACGCGGGTCACGATATGAGAAGAATCGGAAGGATGCGCTTGCACTATCTTGACTCGCGCCTCCACCGTAAGCTCCGCCTTGCTCACGGATCGCACGGTGAAGATACCCATTGCGTAGAAAGCCACCCAAGACCGTTAGAGCAGGTGCATCAGAGTGCTCAACTGCTACGCTAGGAAAAGCCTTGGCGCAAAAGTTGACTTGAGTGTTGGTGATCCATGCTTCCCTCGCCTGTTCTCGTAAGGGAGGAAGCGAAAACTCAGATACATTCTCTGGCTCGCTCAATGATTCTTCGCCGATCAGGCTTTTCAATTCTTCCAGCGCGTCGGCCTCACCGACCACCAAATACTGGCGCGGCATCTGCGTGACTTTCTTATGTATACGACTTAGCTGGCTAGACAAATCTCTTAGAGCCTGCTCATCTTTTAAGCCATCATCTAGTGTCTTCAAGGCCTTAATGCCGGCCAAACCACCCAAACGGTAACTTAGGTTTGCAGATGGACTAAGCTTGCTTGAAGCCGCGCCCATTGCGAGACTATGACCACCGTTAACAACAGATTGCTCTCGACGTGCACGCATCTGCGCGACAACTTCACGAATGCGCTCTACTTCGTCGTAACGCACGTCGCGAATAAAATCATGAATCAATGACATGAGCTCGCTTGCATTCCTACGTAATGCCTTACCTGAATACACCAGCACCCCACTGACATTTTGTACGTCGTCGATATCTCCTTTTACCGAAGTAAAAGCGTGCACACCTCCCGTTGATGCCGACTGCTGATTTTGCAGTTCGAGATAACTCGCATCACCCACACCAAGCTCCGTCGTAACCGCAGTATAAATCGGCAATAAGGCTTGTTCCTCAGCGCTGAGCTCTGGCAATTCAAAAATGACTTGCGTATACACGAGACCATTCGTTCCCTGCTCGTAACCGGTAATCTTTATCTGCTCATCAGAACCTGACAGTGTCTTGCTCGTTGGCGAGTAAAGTTCAACGGGAACATCCTCAATACCAACCTTGGGAAGAATCGACTCATCGTCTTTGCTCTCCTGCCGCTTTTTTAGCTCTGCGGCTTTGGCAATGACTTCTTTAACACCTTCCTCACTTAAGGCCGCTTTTTTGTCCGCCAACTCATGAAGCATTAAATCATGACGAACCTTTTCGTAACCCTGATCGGGCTTTAGGATCAAGGTTACGCGATGCGCGTTGTCGAGAAGTAATTTCTGAACACGCTTCTGAATGTATTGAGGGTCTTTAATCTGCTCTCTTAGACGATCGAGCACGGGATCAAGATCAAGCAAAGCCACCGGATCGCCGCCATGCAGCATGGGCGATAGCCCGGCCAAAATAAGCTGTAGCCCATAAGGATATGAATCACCGGAAATCTCGCGCTGACTCAACTCCAACTGATGCAAAACCGCCTCTAGTCGCTCCTGCGCGACACCGTTCAGCGCAACGTCATCCAAAACAGATAGCACCAAGCGCTCAAGTTCAGCGACTTTATCGGGGTCACTACCCTCGATGCCACACGCGAAGAGCATTTCTTTGTTGGAATCTTCCAGGCCGCACATTGGCGATGGTGCATGCCCAAGATCCGTTTGCTCTAACGCTTTTTGTAAAGGCGCCGCGGAGTTTTCAAACAGAACATTGGATAACAGATGCGCCTCAAGGTTACTCTCCAGGTCAAAGCTGCGACCCAACAACCAAGACATCACAATATGCGTCTTGTGTTCTGTAGATTCACTTTCCTCAAGCGGATAGTTCTCAATCACCGTGATCGGCGCGCAGTAACGCTTTTCATCACTCACCACAGGCAGGTCATCAGATCGTTCAAAGCGACTTAATACGTTATCGTGAAACTTGGCCTGATGCTCCTCAGCAGGAATATCCCCGAAGGTCATGAAAACCGCGTTGCTTGGGTGATAATGCTTCTTGTAGAAAGCCTTGAGCTGCTCATAACTCAGATCCGTAATATGCTCCGGATCGCCGCCACTGTTGTAGTGGTAGGTTGATGTCGGAAACACATGGCGTGTTAGCATTTGCCACAACTGGCTTGTGGGCGAACTCATTGCCCCCTTCATTTCGTTGTAAACGACACCTTTATAAACCAGATCAGAATCAGCATTGTCGGGCTCTTGAAACTCTACCCGGTGACCCTCTTGTAGAAAGTCCATCTCATCAAGTCGAGAGAAGAACACCGCATCGAGGTACACCTCAAGCAAGTTATTGAAGTCTTTCTTGTTCTTACTCGCAAAGGGATAAGCTGTCCAATCACTGCTAGTAAACGCGTTCATAAAGGTATTCAGTGAGCGCCGAATCATCATAAAGAACGGATCGCGAACCGGATACTTTTCGCTTCCGCATAACGCTGTATGTTCTAAGATATGCGCCACGCCTGTATTGTCCGTTGGAACAGTCTTCAAGCCCACTAGGAAGACGTTTTCATCATTCTTCGAAGCGAAATGCAAATGTCGAGCGCCCGTTTGACGGTGCACAAACTCCTGCGCATCAACAGCTAGAGACTCAATACGTTGGGATTTAACTAGTTCAAACTGGGGGTGACTCATGTCAAAAATATACCTTGTGGAAAGCCGCACAACACCTTGAGGTGCCGACAGCGGAGCATGTCTTATCAACTTTAAAACAGTCACTTTGAGCTTCGTGCTCAACAGTTTCAAGTTAATACTCGCTAAGATGCTTTGGTTATAGTGACGAACTCGCTAAGTTCAAGTAGCCATGAGCCTGATTCGCTCAAAACACATGGTTTTGTGAACAAACAAGCAAAACTTCGGTCTTAGTAAGAAAAATCAATACTTTAGGTCTAGAATCTTTGTAATCACTTAATAATACTCGGCCTCAACAATTTACAGGTCGAGCTTGGCGGAGTGGAAGTTTTTAGCCCCGCCCTTATCGACTAAGCCGAACACAAACGTAGTCTCGTAATAATCGAGTGTGTATTCGCTATAACAGGAACAATTCATGGTCGACATAAGACCTTTAGCTTTCATTAACTTTCTAATGCTTCTCTTGCTTGCAAGCGCCGGTTTTGTCCAGCTGCAAGAAAATGCCGCTCAGAATACCGAGCAGAGTCTGGTTACCGATACAGCGGCTGACGCCACTCACTCTGACAGCGCCTCAACACCTGATCTCACAGTGAGTGACAACCCTTCGCAGCAAGAAACATTGAACCCTCAGCCTGAGCAAAAGCAGACTGAATCCGAGTCTCCGATCTTCGTAGACCAGCTTCCCGAAGGCCAGACGCCGTCAGTGGTTGATCGAGCAAGCAGCGAGCCATCAAAGCCAGAAATAAACAAGCCTCAGCCTGAGCAGGTAAAATCGACAGGCTCGCTGACGGTTCGATCCAATGTCTATGGCGACACGGTGTTGATTAATGGCAAACCATATGGCTCGAGTGCGTTAGAGGTTGAGCTAAATCCCGGCACATATGAAGTCGAGGTCACCAAAGGTGGCTTTCAGAATTGGCGGCAAAGCATTTATATCACACGCGGAAGCGAACAAACGATTGTTGCTGAACTACAAAAATTCACGACCGTTAATTACCGCAACGGTGTTTGGGAAAACGGTGTTCAAACAGGCGAAGGGAGATACCTAGACGGCGCTCGTATTGACTACCAAGGCTCCTTCGTAAATGGCCAGTTCCATGGTTATGGCTCTGCGCGATATGGCGACGGCTCTCGTTATCAAGGCGACTGGTTTGAAGGCGAGCGTAAAGGGAACGGCACTTTTGTTAACTCCACGGGAGACACCTATGTTGGGCAGTTTTCAAATGATGAGTTTAACGGTGATGGCACACTCACCAAAGCAAATGGCGACATCTACACAGGTTACTGGATTGGCGGTGAGCTAAATGGCCAAGGCTCGCTTACTACGCGCGACGGAATGCTTTATGTAGGCGGTTTTAGTGACAACTTATTTCATGGCAATGGCACTCTAACCTATCCAGATGGAGGCACCTATGAAGGCTCTTTTTCTAACGGTCTATTCCACGGAAAAGGTGTTGAAGTGTATGCCAATGGCAAGAAATATGAGGGCCAGTTTATCGAGGGCCTTTATCACGGCAAGGGCGAAATCTTAAACCCGAACGGCAGTAAGATCAGCGGCACATTTAAAGACGGCGAGCCCTTCGGCAAGGTGACACTCACGACAGCGGAGGGTGAAGTTTTTACAGCGCGCTCCTCAGAACCCGGCGTTTGTTACCGACCGAAAAGCTATCGCGCCACTGAGTGCCCAAAGCTCGATGGTTGGTAAGTTTTTTCGACCAAACAGCCAAAACGAAAGACATAATTTTGATAAGCGGGCATCAGGCCCAGCCAAGAAAAGAGGTTAAGCATGACAATCAAGAGCGCTTTAATCGTTGATGATTCCAAGGTCGCAAGATTTGCTCTTCGCAAATTGCTCGAGAAGATGGATTTAGACGTCACCATGGCGGGCTCAGGCGAAGAAGCGATTGAGACCGTGATCGATGGTAACGTGCCCGATGTTATCTTCATGGATCAGCTCATGCCTGGCATGAATGGTGTGGATGCAGCGAAGCAAATTAAAGCTATGCCCAGCGCTGAGCACGTTCCGGTCATCATGTGCACCTCAAAAAAATCGGATGAGTTTTCAGAAGAAGTCACCAAAAAGGGCATCTATGATGTGCTCACAAAACCGGCTGAGCCACATCGCGTATCAGAACTCATCAGTCAACTTGATGAAAGTATGGCAAATGCCGTTACAGCAGATCCGCAAGAAGAAACTCTCGGTGAAAGTGATCTGACGGACGAGCTCGCCTCCACCGCCTCACTCACGGAGTTGACGCTTGATGACGAACTTACCTTGGCCGATGAAGATTTGGGCATTGAAGCACCGTCATCTGATGAATCCGTCGAGCTAGAGTCTGAGAGTATTGAATTAGAGCTACCGGAAATCCAAGAGCCTTACGCAGGTGACGAGCCTTCAGCGGGTCAGGAGCCTTCAGCGGGTCAGGAGCCTTCAGCAGGTCAAGAGCCTTCAGCAGGTCAAGAACCTTCAGCGGATCAACAACCGTCAGCAGGTCAACAACCTTCAGCTGATCAAGAACCTTCAGCTAATCCAGATACCGCGCCCACTGAACCCACTCTCTCAGTCACACCTCCTGTCAGTCCCCGCCCTGCTCCTGCTCCCGTACCGGCAGCAGAGGTACCTCACGATGTGATCGCGGACGTCGCTCGATCAGCTGTTCGCACTAGTGTTAACAACCGCCTGCATGAATTGCTCGCAGGACTGTTTGATGACCAGCATGAACACTTCAAGCGCGTTGTAACAGACATTAGTATCGAGCAAAAAACGCTGCTCGAGCGCGTTATGGCAGAGCATGAGAAAAGCATCAAGGACAAAACCGATGCAATCAAAGATGAAATAGCAACCGAAGTCAGCCTATTCATCAGCACTCAGTTGAAAGAGCTCAAAACAGATCTTGTGAAGCAGATTGATACTCAGGCAGCGCTCACGCCAGACTTTGACGAGTTGAAAGAACAACTCCAGAGTGCGCAACAAATCGACACCGATTTCTGGCAAAAAATGCAGGCTGAAGCAATACAACAGGCCCATGACATGTCCCGCCAAACTGCGGAAGATGTTGCAGAACAAGCGATAGACTCCTTCCTCCGTCGACAAAAACGAGAAAGCACCAAGTTCTATGGCTACGCCATGGCGATCAGTATCGGTGTATTCGCAGCAGGCATTGCGGCAATAAGTGGTTTGTTCTAGTAGCTGAGTATTAGCTAGTCTTGCGCGAGTCGATTTTTGAGCCGCGCAAGATCTTCCTTCGTATCGATATCATCCAATTCCTCACCAAGACTCATAGCATGATGTGGCCTCGACGCAATAAAGCGCTTTGCTCCGTCCGTCGTCTGATCTACCGTTCTCAGATGCTCATACCACACATCAAACCGCCGCAACTCGTTGCTTGGAAAGTAAGCGGGCGTTCCGACGCTGCCATCATAAGCGGCGCATGAAATCTCATCTAAAGCTCCCCCTTTTAAGACAAGTCGCAACAAAGAGCTCGCTTGCAACAAAGGCTGATCAATCAAACAAACCACCACGCCGTTCAGCACAAGTCCCGCATTCAACGCATCATGTTGCGCAGCATCAAAACCCACTTTAAGCGATTCTGCCATGCCCCTCTGCCAATGTTCAGCATAGGTAACACGCGACCAATCCTCCATCAAAACATGCGGTAGCAGCTGATCATAGTGTGCCCCCAGCACAAGAACCTTACGCAAAGTAGGAGCGGAGGCTGACATCAATTCGCCGAGCTCCCGGTTTCTCTGCACTGCGTGATCGAGCAATGTTTTATCGCCAAGCAGGGCAAGTTGCTTCGGAGAACCAAATCGTCGAGCCTCACCAGCGGCAAGGACAATAACTGAAACCAAGTTTGAACCCACAATTGTTTACTTTTTGTTCTATTTTAATTGGTTTACCACTAGGTCTCTCGCCTAGGAGCATGTAAAATGCGCGACTCTTAAATCAGGCACTCATGATGAAAGCAGACAAACACCTATTCTCTTACCCGAAATACTGGGCCGAATGCTATGGTATCGCGCCTTTTTTACCGATGTCACGTCAGGAAATGGACGAACTCGGGTGGGATAGCTGTGATGTTATTATTGTTTGCGGCGATGCTTACGTTGACCATCCCAGTTTTGGTATGGCGGTCATTGGTCGATTACTCGAATCCCAAGGATTTCGCGTAGGTATCATTGCCCAACCGGATTGGACCTCCAAAGACGCTTTCCAGGCGCTTGGCAAACCCAATCTATTTTTCGCAGTATCCGCAGGCAACATGGACTCAATGATCAACCGCTACACGGCAGATCTAAAAATCCGACATGATGATGCGTATACACCAGACAATGTTGGCGGCAAGCGTCCCGACCGCGCAGTAACTGTCTATAGCCAGCGCTGCCGCGAAGCGTTTAAAGGTGTGCCTGTCGTTATTGGCGGTATAGAGGCCAGTTTACGTCGTCTTGCGCATTTCGATTATTGGTCAAACAAAGTTCGTCGCTCTGTACTTCTTGATTCAAAAGCCGACATACTTCTTTATGGTAACGCGGAGCGCGCAGTGGCTGAAATTGCACATCGCATCTCCCGCGGCGAGTCACCAAAAGAGATGACCAATATTCGCGGCACAGCCATCGTAGTAAATGAATTACCCGAAGACTGGTTGGAAAAAGACTCGACCCGTCTAGATAAGCCCGGAAAGGTCGATCGAATTCCAAGCCCGTATATCGATACCACTGAAAACGGCAAAGGTGGCGATTGCGCTAACAGTGCAAACGATGGTTCTGGCGAAGTGGATGAAGACACGCACGTTCTTCGCTTCTGGCCTGTCGGTGGCAAAGCAAAAGAATATATAAAGCTGCCCGCATTTGAAAAAGTCACCAAAGACCCGGTTATGTATGCGCATGCGTCACGAGTGATTCATATCGAAACAAACCCTGCAAATGCACACACGCTTGTTCAAAAGCATGGCGACCGCTACATCTGGATGAATCCTCCACCAATTCCTTTAGAGACTGAAGAGCTCGACATGGTGTTCGAGCAAAATTTCCAGCGTGTACCACACCCAAGCTATGGCGATGCCCGCATCCCGGCCTATGAGATGATTCGTTTCTCAGTCAACATCATGCGTGGCTGTTTTGGTGGCTGTTCTTTCTGTTCGATCACAGAACATGAAGGGCGCGTGATTCAGAGCCGATCAGAGGACTCCGTGATTCGTGAGATCGAAGCGATCCGCGACAAAACACCTGGTTTTACAGGTATTATCTCGGACCTTGGCGGGCCGACTGCCAACATGTATCACTTAAACTGCAAGTCTGATGAGATTCATGCGAAGTGCCATCGATTATCCTGCGTTTATCCGACCATTTGTAAAAACCTCAAGACCGATCATTCTGCAACAACCAGCCTGTATCGTCGTGCCCGAGCATTGACCGGCGTTAAAAGGATATTTGTGGCCTCTGGTTTGCGCTACGACCTTGCCGTGGAAGATCCGGAATACGTGAAGGAGCTCGTCACACATCACGTTGGGGGCTACCTGAAAATCGCGCCCGAACATACCGAGAATGGCCCTCTCTCTAAGATGATGAAGCCTGGTATGGGCACCTATGATCGCTTTAAAGAAATGTTCGACCGGTTTTCCAAAGAAGCAGGGAAAGAGCAGTTCCTTATCCCCTATTTTATTGCGGCGCACCCGGGAACGCGGGATGAGGATATGTTAAACCTCGCTCTTTGGCTAAAGGGCAATGGATTTAGGGCGGATCAGGTTCAAAACTTTTACCCGTCACCAATGGCGAGTGCAACGGCGATGTACCATACAGAGAAAGACCCGCTGCATCGCGTTGACTACAAGAGTGAAAAGATGCCTGTGCCTAAAGGCGCGATTCAGCGCCGTTTGCACAAAGCATTCTTGCGCTATCACGACCCCAACAACTGGCCTCTTCTCCGGGAAGCACTGAACAACATGGGTAAGGCGCATCTCATTGGTTATGGCAAGAAACACCTAATACCGCCAACCCAGCCAAAGAGCGAAACGCGTAACAGTAAAATGAAAAAAAGCAGCGCTACCTCAAAAATGCGTAAGGGCCGCTTTCATACCCAACATACCGGTTTGCCGCCGAGAAAACACAAATAGTCAAAGCTAGTTTAGAGGGGTTAGATTTCTAGCCCCCCCCTAATTTGTAATCACTAAGACCAATCTCTATAATCCGCGCGCCCTTACCTAACAATCCGGCAACAGCCGATTCACAGGTAATCAAACGCTAACTCATGTCACTACGGACCTACTATGTTTGAAATTTCTGCAAGCCGACAACTGAGCGTCAAAAACGATTTGCTATCAGGTTTAACCGTTGCACTCGCTTTAGTACCTGAAGCCGTCGCCTTTGCATTTGTCGCAGGTGTAGAACCGCTAGTCGGCCTTTATGCTGCATTTATGGTCGGTCTAATTACATCATTGATTGGTGGCCGCCCCGGCATGATCTCTGGCGCGACAGGTGCTCTTGCTGTCGTGATGGTGTCATTGGTCGCAGCACACGGCGTTGAATATCTGTTCGCCACCGTAGTCCTTATGGGAATTCTGCAAATAGCCGCAGGTATATTGAAGTTAGGCAAGTTTATCCGAATGGTGCCACACCCGGTTATGCTCGGCTTTGTAAATGGCTTGGCCATCGTCATTTTTCTTGCTCAATTAGGGCAATTTGGACAGTCAGAAGCAGAACAAGGCTGGCTTGCAGGAACAGGCCTTGAAGGTAGTATCATTGATATCGCCTGGTTAGAAGGCTCTGCTCTATACAGCATGCTAGGTTTGGTCGCATTAACGATGGCCATCATTCACTTTCTGCCAAAACTCACTAAGGCCATTCCATCATCACTCGCGGCGATTATTGTCGTCACTCTGATCGTGATTTTCGGCAATATCGATACACGCGTTGTAGGCGATGTGGCATCGATTGCGGGCGGCCTTCCAAGCTTCTCAATCCCTTCCGTTCCCTTTACTTGGGAAACGTTCACCATCATCTTTCCATACGCATTGGTGCTTGCAACCATTGGTCTCATCGAGTCGTTATTAACGCTAAGCCTGATTGATGAAATCACCCAAACGCACGGCAAAGGCAATCAAGAGTGTGTTGGTCAGGGCGTTGCAAATACCGTGACGGGCTTCTTTGGCGGCATGGGTGGTTGTGCCATGATTGGTCAAAGCATGATTAACGTAAACTCTGGTGGACGCGGACGTCTCTCCGGACTATCTGCAGCTCTGTTTTTGCTTTGCTTTATATTGTTTACATCCAGCCTAATCGAGCAGATTCCTGTCGCCGCACTTGTCGGAGTCATGTTTATCGTTGTTATTGGTACTTTCGAGTGGTCGAGCTTTCGCATATTGGGCAAGGTACCAAAAGCCGATGCGTTCGTACTCGTACTTGTATCTGGTGTCACGGTTATCACTGATCTAGCGGTTGCCGTGGTGGTCGGTGTCATCGTGTCTGCTTTGGTGTTTGCATGGCAACATGCGAAACACATCTTAGTGATCAGAAAGGAAACGACCGATGGCAGCACGCTATATGAAGTAGATGGAGCGCTGTTTTTTGGTTCGACGTCGAGCTTTCTTGAACAGTTTAACGTTCAAGAAGACAACAATGACATCATCGTTGATTTTGCGCGATCCCGCGTAGCAGATCATAGCGGTTTAGAGGCGATCGATACGCTCGCAGAACGCTACCTCAATGCGGGCAAAACATTACACTTAAAACACCTTAGCCCAGAGTGTCGCCTACTTTTAGAAAAAGCGGGTAACCTTGTCGAAGTAAATGTAATCGAAGATCCGACGTACCATGTTGCCTCAGACAAGCTTGACTGAGGTCTAAAAATTCAACGGTATTTGCACCATCTTTGCGCGACACGTTTTCTATCAGTGCGCGCAAACTTCATTGCAGTTTTTTTACACTCAAGCTCGAAACAAAGCGCCAGGTTCAAAATTCGACAAACACGCGGCACACCTCTAGTATTTACCTAGCACCGTAGCTATGTGACATTGGACAGTCAGCTATGATTCATATAGTCAGGTACGCTTGATGCTTATCAACAACAAACGGCACTGCCGCCGTTAAACTGTGACTTTACCTTTTACGCAACATCATCCCGGAGCCCGCGAGACAATGAGCAAAACAAACAAATTAGGTATCGATAAAGTAGTAGACCGTATCAATAAAGAATTTGAAGCGACGTCGAAGCAATTCGATAAAATGGTCAGCGAAGCGTTCAAACAAATCGACACGCTACAAGCCCAAGTTCATGAACCGATGAAAAAACTTATGGAAGATATCCAGAAGGTGAGCGATCGAGAAATGAACCGAGCTCAGAAAGAGCTAGACAAGCGCATCAAAGAATTCAACAAGCTGCAAGACCAACTCATGAAAAAGCTTGGTGTTGAGAAGAAAAAAGCAGAGAAAACCATCTCAAAGGCAAAGTCGTCTGCCAAGAGCACTGCGAAGTCTGTCAGTAAGAAACCTGTTGCAAAGAAAGCCACGGCTAAAGCGACCGCTGCTAAAAAGACGGTTGCTTCAAAAGCGAAAGCTGCCACCAAGACGGTTAAAAAAGAAGTAAAAAAGGTGGAAAAAGAGATTAAGAAGGACGTTAAAAAAGTTCAAACGGCGGCAAAAGCCAACCTTTCAAAACTTCCTGGGGTTGGTCCAGCAACCGCTAAGAAGCTTGAAGCTGCGGGCATTACCAGTTTTGAACAAATTGCGAATCCAAGTGCCGCTGATCGCAAAAAGCTGGAACAGTTCTCAAGCACAA
>NZ_LWFT01000478.1:0-504 GCF_001635105.1 Oleiphilus sp. HI0079 | reverse complement strand
GCGTTTACCTGGCTAAACCCACACGTTTATCTGGATACTGTTTTTCTCCTTGGCGCGATTTCTGTTCAATATGGAGAGCAGCAACATCTTTTTGGTATCGGCGCGGTGTGTGCATCCTTCGCATTTTTCTTTTCACTCGGCTACGGTGCCCGCATACTGCGTCCTATATTTGAAAAACCAAGTGCATGGCGCATGCTCGACTTCATTATCGGTATCGTCATGATCGCGTTGGCCGTCAACTTACTGCTTTAGGTGCTTATGAAGTTATCGTCTTTGCGAACCAGTGAGAAATCTGCGGCCTTCCACTACAGCCACCCGACTCACCTCGAAACCCTAGTAAAGTTTGCAGCACTGTTTGGTATCGTCGTCGCCTACTTTGGATTTATGGCCTACAAATATGATGCGGCAACCGGGTTTGGCTTGGCCGTTCTATCTTGGAGCTTTTTCGTTTTATGTACACCCATCGCGGATGGCGGTTTTCTTCTGGCATTTCCTGTGCGTTTG
>NZ_LWFT01000477.1:0-560 GCF_001635105.1 Oleiphilus sp. HI0079 | reverse complement strand
TCTTCCCCCACCACTAGCTGAACAGGGCATTCTATTCCGCCCATAATGGCTGCAACCTGGGCTTCAGAGAACCTAAGAAGAGAAGGCTCTAAAAGACGCGGATCAGAAGACCAAACGTATCCTCCCTCTACTTCTCGTGTTCCTCGCTCGACTAAAGTACGCGCAGCCTCGATGGATATCTTGCCAACTCCCGACATTCGCGCCTTTGCTGCTACCTCTTTACTCGGGTACGTGTTTAATTTTGAGTGACGCAAAGCAGCAGCGCGCTTAACCGCCTTCTTAAGTTGAGGCAGCACATTCTCTATATCATCAGTCAAAGGGCCTAAACTATCCAACAACACCAAGTGCTTGACGCGCTCAGGAACCGAAGCTGCGATAAGTGTCGCAACAATACCCCCCAAAGAATGCCCAATGATATCAAACTCACCGTTTTCACATATGGCGTCTACAAACGCTAGTACATCCAACGTATTGTCGACGAGATGATAGTTAGCGGATTTTGGTCGATGTTCGGAATGACCATGCCCCGGCAACTCTAATGCAAAAAAAGGACGATCAAA
>NZ_LWFT01000476.1:0-291 GCF_001635105.1 Oleiphilus sp. HI0079 | reverse complement strand
GTTGTCCGTCCTTGAGGATCAGGGGCTTAAAGTGAATCAAGACGTGCTAAAAGGTCGGCCTTCTCTTTTGAACGTTTGGGCGACATGGTGCCCTTCCTGTCGAACCGAGCACCCATATTTAATCAGGCTTGCTAATAAAGGCGTACCCATCATTGGTTTGAATTATAAAGACGATCGGTCTAAGGCCAATCAATGGCTGGTAGAGCTTGGCGACCCTTATTCTTTGAATATATATGATCCAAAGGGTTCGTTTGGTTTCGATCTTGGCGTCTATGGAGCGCCAGAAACATA
>NZ_LWFT01000475.1:0-275 GCF_001635105.1 Oleiphilus sp. HI0079 | reverse complement strand
CCATGTTGGCAATGGCGAGCAAAATCTGGTCAGCAAGCTCAGGAAATGCCCGCCTAAGGATCTCTTCAAACATCTGAGAACCTTGCCCCGGAAACTCTGACTCCAAGCCCACTCGCATATCTTTTAAACTAACCTGCACAACGATACTGTTAATGCTGTCAGCAAATTGCGCGCGCATTTTTCTGCTCAGCTGCTCTACGAGCGCATCGGGCGCCATGTTCCCCTTCTTCTTGAGCACCTCGGGTATCGCAGCTTGCTTTATTGCAGCCTTTTGT
>NZ_LWFT01000474.1:0-669 GCF_001635105.1 Oleiphilus sp. HI0079 | reverse complement strand
TTTGAGTGCGTTGCCTGAATACCTTCGTGCTGGCAGAGCGTGTTCAAGTATTATCATTACCATCAAGGTGAAGGCGAACACGGCAAGCCTTATAGGACCCTCACTAGAGCTGAGGACTTCATAAAGACTAAAGGCCTCAGCGAGGCCGTTTGCTTGATTTGAATTGGTAGCGAATGCCGTTGTAATAAAGTTCTGCCTTATGTCTTATGTATTGATGGTGCTTGCTGAGAAACTTTACGCTTTTGCTTGCTGTCTTGGTTCTGGAAACGAGTATTTCAGTATTCTACTTACAACAGTTATGTACTGATGCCAGAAGCTTCCTGTATTGTAGGGTATCTCGTATTCATGGCAAAGGGCCTCAACTTTTGGTGCTAG
The DNA here is from genome assembly GCF_001635105.1 of Oleiphilus sp. HI0079. Classification (NCBI taxonomy): domain Bacteria; kingdom Pseudomonadati; phylum Pseudomonadota; class Gammaproteobacteria; order Oceanospirillales; family Oleiphilaceae; genus Oleiphilus; species Oleiphilus sp. HI0079. The sequence continues at coordinate 294 of NZ_LWFT01000474.1, read as the reverse complement.
TTCTCGATAGTGAGGCGCCGGAATGTCCGGGAATAAATGGTGCTCAATTTGGCAGCTCAGGTGGCCGCTTAGTATGTGGAAAGCTTTGGAGCCTTGAATATTTGATGAGCCAAGTATTTGTCGGTAATACCAGTCTGCTCGCTCCTCGTTCTCTAAATCCGACTCGTAGAATACCTGCGCATCTTCCGTGAAGTGTCCGCAGAAAATGATGCTCGATGTCCACAAGTTTCGAATTATATTCGCCAGAATACTGCATACTAAAACGGGTAGAGCGACAGGCCAAAACAACAAAGG
>NZ_LWFT01000473.1:0-310 GCF_001635105.1 Oleiphilus sp. HI0079 | reverse complement strand
GAGATGGTTTTGTTACGGATGCAGATGCGCAAGCATCGGGATTCTACGGAACAGATCAGCAGGGCTTTGATCGTTACAATATTTCGCAGCTTCAATTTACCGGTATTTCGTTTATTGATCAGACGATGGGCGCGAGCCGTTTAGCAATCGTTGGTGAAATTGGTGCAACCTACGTACATGATTTACCTGATGTAGATGAAATGCGCTACGGCCGTTACGATCAGGCTGGATTTGGTTTAACACCGGACTATCTTGGCGCAGGTGCGTTGAATGTGTGTTCTGCGCTAAATCCGTACGGCACATGTGACAA
>NZ_LWFT01000472.1:0-438 GCF_001635105.1 Oleiphilus sp. HI0079 | reverse complement strand
CTATTGATTTTGAACCTGAAAAGAAAGGCGACAAAGGCATCTTACGAATTGTTTCACGCTGTAAGCTGGATGCCCAAACTGGCGTTGAAATGGAGGCGTTAACCGCCGTCAGTGTTGCCGGTCTAACGGTTTACGATATGTGTAAAGCGGTTGACAAGGCGATGGTGCTTGATGGTGTGCGGCTGCTCGAGAAGCATGGTGGAAAAAGCGGAAGTTATTATGCCCCTCAAATTGGCAGTGCTAACGAGCCAACAGCTTAAAAGATTAAAGAAGACTTTGCGCGTTGTTGATGCAACTTCGCTCGATTCGTTTGGATAACAGAAGCTCCTATGGCCGACATGATTAGTAGGCAACAAACCAGACTCGTGGATCGCTTTGGGCGGAGCGTGAGCTACGTTCGTATGTCCGTGACAGATCGTTGTGATTTTCGTTGTGTCT
>NZ_LWFT01000471.1:0-10110 GCF_001635105.1 Oleiphilus sp. HI0079 | reverse complement strand
CGATTCGAGGCCATCTACTTATCGCATCCATACGATCAACGTAAGCCAAACCATTTCCGATAACGGGCATCTCATCTTGCTCCTGAAGCAATTCAGAAACCATCTCTGGTTTATCAACGCGCTCCGACCCTAACAGCTCAGGCATTGCGTTTTCACCTCGAGTAAACACAGCCCAATAGACCTCATCCATTCGAGCGTCGATCAACACCAAACAGTTTTGCGCCTCGGAATGACTTAAAAACACATGCACCGCGAGTGCTTGTAGATTTGATACAGGAACAACCGGCAGATCTTGTCCAAATGCCAAACCCTGAACAAATCCAGACGCGATCCGAAGCCCGGTAAACGATCCTGGACCTCGACCAAACGCCAGCGCATCCATGTCCGAAAGAAGCAGACCTGATTGACCCAGAAGCTCCTGGACCATTGGCAGCAAGCGTTGCGCATGACTTCTAGGCGCATACTCACTTAAGGACAACGATTTGCTTTCCGAATTCGTATCAACAAGAGTGACGGAGCACTTCTCCGATGAAGTATCAATGGCTAGAATTACAGTCATAGTTTGCCTAAAAAATCAGTCTACTTAGCAAGTCGATCTTAAATAATAAAATGCTAAATCAAAAAAGGCAGCACAAGTGCTGCCTTTCGATGCGCAACGACGAAATCAGCCGTCCAAACCGTTAACGATCTGATCACGAATTTCAGACATATCGCCCACACCCTCTACGCGAACGTATTTTGGTGCAGAATCATCACCGGCCGCAGCCCACTCAGAGTAGTACTGAATCAACGGCGCTGTTTGCGAGTGGTATACGTCAAGACGTTTACGAACAGTCTCTTCCTTATCATCTTCGCGCTGCACCAGAGCATCACCAGTAATGTCATCTTTGCCGTCTGTTGCAGGCGGGTTGTACTTGAGGTGATAAACGCGTCCACTTGCCTCGTGAACTCGACGGCCACTTAGACGACTAACAATTTCTTCGTCTTCAACAGCAATCTCTACAACGGCATCAATCACGATGCCCTGTTTTTTAAGCGCCTCTGCTTGCGGAATCGTACGCGGGAAGCCATCGAACAAAAAGCCGTTTGCGCAATCTTCATCTTTAATGCGCTCCTCGATCAGTTGAATAATCGTTTCATCTGAAACAAGGCCTCCTGACGCCATGACTTCTTTCACCTTTAAGCCAAGCGGAGAGCCTGCCTTAACTGCGGCGCGAAGCATATCGCCTGTCGAGATTTGCGGTACATCGTACTTTTCAGTAATAAACTGCGCCTGTGTTCCCTTACCGGCACCTGGTGCACCAAGCAAAATCACTCTCATAAATCACTCCAAAACAATAAAAAGAAACCCTTGGAAGCAGTTACAGGCACTAACTCTTGGCTAGCTTAAACTGTATGGATGAGACGCATCCAACCTGAAAAACGCTGCTTTTAATTCCAGAAAGCCGGCCATTATAGGCTAATAGAAGATGTGGTCAAAGCCCTGCCGAAAAGAGCAGAAAAGAATGGAAGCCATTCACTATGAAAATGGCTCGGAAATAGACTTATGCTACGAGGTCACTCACCATACCATCAAGCTCTTGACCCTGATCAACGGTCACTTCAGCCAAACGGTATGCACTATCTGGGTCTATACCAAGAAGTTCAAACAAGGGCTCGGGATCAATGCTGGCAGGCTCATCACCAACGCCATGCATAGCAAGTAGATGGTTTGCGAGACACACAACAGCGACTTGCTCTGCATGCTCGCCGTCATAATATTCGTTTTGATGCATTGCGGCCGATTTAACACAGGACTCAGGTAGACCCCAAAGCTTTAACAGAATCGCACCTAATGAGCCATGACCAAGCGCGATAAATTCTTGAGCCGACCCCATACCAAAAACCTGTTTTTCGATCTCTGCCATACTTCGCTCGGGGTCTGACTCCCGAAGCTTATTCATCATTCGAAATTCGGGTGGAAATAATTGCCCAATGAGCAGCAAGCCGAAGTTATGCAATAGTCCCGACAGATATGATTCGCGCGCATCCAGATTTAGATCTGGTTTGGCCATGGTCGCCAAAGCCTCGCACAACACAGCACAATGCAATGCATGTTTCCAAAAATTACCTAGACCCAGAGCGCCATGAGAGGGAACCCGAAAAGCTTGAGCAGACGAGATACCCATAGCGAGCTTCGCAACTCGATCAAAACCCAGTACAACGTTGATCGCATCGCGCACACAATGTAACTGGCCTCGATAATTAAACAATGCCGAGCGCGCGTACCTTAGGATCTGAGCGGATAGACTAGGGTCGCGCTCCACTAGCATGACAAGCTCATCCAAACTGGACTCTGGATTTGACGTCAAATGCATAATGCGAACAGATGTCTCTGGCATAGGCGGCAAGCGGTACAACTTATTCAGTTTGCGAGCAATATCATCTAACGAGTATTCTTTATCAGCGCAAAGTACGGACTCTGCTGGCGCCAAACGCTCAGAAAACAAGCCTACATTCGCGTCTCGCAATACAGCTCTAACAGAACCCTGACTTAAACGCAGTAAGGTATTTGCACAACCACTTGAAGCAAAGACCTCTTCCCACGAGAACACAGCTTCATCGACATAGAGCGGCAAATCATAGGCCTGCCCCAGGACAGGCACGTGGCCATGGTCGCAGTCAGTAAACAATCGCCCTGCCTGCTCGTCGTCAATTAATTGAAAGTCTCTACTCGAAAAACTGTTTAATGCATCAATATTGGGCTTGGCTTGAAACGGAACAATCAGCGCAGCTGGTCCGGCTCGGTCTAGAACGAGATGCGTCTTGACGGTTAATTCTGGTACAGCCTGCGCTAACAATACTGCGTGAGACAAGTCCCTTGAACGAGCATGATGAATCAGCTGACACTGAACAGCATGAGCATGAATGTATTTACCTAAACGGCTAGCTATGGGCACCGGACTTCTCTCTACGAAAATGAACACGTTCAACAACAGCACCCGGTTAGCATCTACATTGCAAACCGGAGTACCTTTCATTGAAGTGTAATCGAAGCTCAGCACCCTGCCTGTCTTACGTCACAAACCGCCGTTTCAATTCTTAGTAGAAGTGTAACGAAGTGTTGTCAGGAGACCTGCAAAGCAATCCCAACCCTTAAGCCTCACATCACCATTTCACGACGAGTAAAGCGCTTTAGAAAAGCTACGCCCACTCTAACCGGTGTTGCGAATTCCAGCCGCGATACCGGCCATGGTCACTTTCAGTGCCATCTCGACCTGCTCGCGTTCTTTCTCAGATACACCCTCAGAAGCGCGCTCGCGCTTCAGCAATTCAGCCTGCAAATAATGCAATGGGTTTGTGTACGTTGCCCTAACCTTGAGTGACTCGCCAAAAGCAGGGTTACTTTCCATCAACGTACTTTGCTCCTTGAGCTGGTTAATCACTTTAACCATGTCACGAAAACGATCGCGCAAACTCACGCCAAGCGGCCGTAGGCGATCAGATACCAGCATTTGATCATAGTATCGGGCAATACGCGGGTCCCCTTTGATCAAAACCATTTCGAGCATATCTATCTGGGTTGCGAAGAACGGCCAGTCACGGATCATTTCCTGAACGAGCGCTTTGTCTTTGGCGTCAATGACTGTGCCGAGTGCTTCATCACTACCAAGCCATGCTGGCAGCATGAGACGAATTTGCATCCAGGCGAAAATCCATGGTATCGCTCGCAGCGTTTCAACGCCTCCGCCCTGCTTTCTGCGCGCAGGCCTGCTGCCTAAGGCCAACTTACCCAGCTCGCTTTCCGGCGTCGCACTCCTAAAATACTCTACGAAGTCTTCATGACCTCGGACAACATCTCGATAGGATTTCACTGACATAGCGGTCAGACGATCCATTTCATCCCGCCATGCCTGCTTCGGTTTCGGTGGCGGAAGTAGTGTGGCCTCCATGACAGCATTGGTATAGATTTTCATGCTCTGGCGGGCCAAATCCGGCAAGCCGAACTTAAAGCGGATCATCTCGCCCTGCTCAGTGATTCGAAACCGGCCATCCACGGAACCCGGGGGCTGCGACAGAATCGCGCGATTTGCTGGTCCACCTCCACGCCCCACTGTTCCGCCGCGCCCGTGAAATAACTCAAGCTCAACTCGATGCTTTTGCGCGACGGCAACCAACGCTTCTTGGGCTCGATACTGAGCCCAGCCTGCGGCGAGCTGACCCGCATCTTTCGCTGAATCAGAATAGCCGATCATCACTTGCTGGCAGCCTTCGCAATACTCCTTATACCAATCAACGCTTAGCAGTTGACTGATCGACTCTGCGGCACCATCCAGATCATCCAAAGTTTCAAATAATGGCACGACCTTCATCCTTCGCTGCATGCCCATTTCGCGAAGCAAAAGAATGACCGCCAGAATATCCGAAGGCTTTGAAGCCATAGATATAACATACGAACCAAAGGCTTCTCTTGGCTGCGAGGCAACAACAGCACAGGTATCTAAAACCTCCTGAGTTTGTTCACTGCACGCCCAAACTTTTGGCACCAAAGGTCTTCGACCCTGCAGCTCCTCAAGTAAAAAGGTCTGTTTCTGCTCTTCCTCCCAATCGTTATAAGAGCCCTTACCCAAATATTCGCAGAGTTCGTTGATTGCGTCAGCATGCCGCTCTGAATCTTGACGAACATCCAACTTTAAAAGCTCTAGCCCAAAACACTGAACACGCCGAATGACATCTAACAATAAACCGTTCGCTACCGTCTTTACACCAACCTCAAGCAACGACTCATAACAGGTAACCAAAGGGCCAAGCAATTCCTCTGTATTAGTCAGGTAAGCACCACCTTTATACACCTCTCCTCGCGCCTCCATAGCCGCCCACTCTCTGGTATTACTAAGCAGCTCCCTAAGTTTTGACAATACAATTCGATACGGTTCGCTGGAATTTCGAGGAGCATCACTTACATATTGCTTCGCAAGCGCCATTAATTGAGCGTTGGCATCCCACATCGACAAGTGCGTCATTAGTGATCGAATATCTCGAAGATACAAATCTGCGGCCATCCAACGGCTCAAACTAAGCACTTCTCGGGTTACTTTTGCCGTGACATTGGGGTTTCCATCGCGATCCCCCCCCATCCACGATGCAAACCGAATTGGCCGTGCAGTCAGAGGTAATTGCACCTGATAATTGTCTGAAAGCGCCGTATCAAACTCCCGCAAAAACTTAGGTACTGCATCCCACAAACTATTCTCGATCACAGCAAAGCCCCACTTTGCTTCTTCGACAGCCGTCGGCCTATGCTCGCGAATTTCATTGGTATGCCACGCTTCGCACACCAGTGTGTTCAGGCGATCCTCGATGTCTTGCTGCTCATGGCGATTAACATCGCTACGATCTTTCTCTCGCAAAGCCGTCGCCAACGCATCGTATTTCATGATCAATGTGCGTCGCGTCACCTCTGTCGGATGTGCAGTCAACACAAACTCGATGGACATCTCATTAATGAGGCTTTGCAATTGGTCTTGCGAGACATCATGCGCTTTCAGGCGCGCCAATAAGTCATCAAACAATTCGACGCCATCTTCCGTTTCTTCCTTACTCCGCCGAACGGCGTGATATTGCTCTGCGATATTCGCCAAATTGAGAAACTGGTTGAAAGCGCGCGACAAGGGCACAAGTTGTTCGTCTGACAATCCGGACAAGAGACCCACCAATTCCTCACTGGCATCTCCAACCGGTACGTCTCGATCCGCTTTCGCAGCTTGTCGAACAGCTTCTACCAGATCAAATAGTTCCTGACCGTATTGCTCCTTAACATTGTCTCCAACCAAATTGCCCAATAGACGGACATTTTCACGTAGCAAGGGATGTAATTCAGACAAACTCGACCTCCGATTGTTAACGCATACTGACAAAAATAAACGCGGGATGCTGACACTTACAATTTCACACAAAGCTATGACATGCAATATGAAAAAGACATCCAAAACTGCTTTTCAATTCAATGTTTCGTACTACGATTAGTAGACGAGAGCCGGCTAGGACACCTTGAGTGACGTGACCTGGACAAAAGCCAAGCTGCAGCAATCGAAGTCCGAAACACAGGAAAAAACAATGAAAATTAAAGAGTTAACTAGGTACTGGGAAAAACAGGCGAAAGCCACCATGACAGAGAGCGAGTATTCTTTCAGGCTGCCCATCGAAGACGCAGCGAAAATTGAAGCTCTCGCAGAAATGTACCCAAAGCGCACGCAAAGCGAGATTCTTGGCGAACTCCTTTCTTCCGCACTTGAAGAGTTAGAAACAAGCCTTCCTTATGTCGCGGGTAACAAAGTCGTAGCAAGAGACGAGATGGGCGACCCAATGTACGAAGACCTCGGTCCAACCCCAACATTCCTCGACCTGAGCAAGAAATACAAAGTACTGTTAAAGCAAAACGGTAAAGCCGCTGCCAACGGTTAAGGTGCTTTACCGAAAAGAGAGATGAAAGCGAGGGCGACAAATTCAGTGTGCTAAATCTGCCCTCCGGCCTCTCTATCTCTGAAGCCAATCAAATAAAGAATGGCATCTAAACCTAGGTTCGAAATAGAATGTTTCGCACTCTCTTTAACCAAAGGCTTTGCACGGAACGCGACACCTAAACCGGCACGACTTAACATTGGAAGATCGTTCGCTCCGTCTCCCACTGCGATAACCTGCTGACGCCCAATACCCTCTTTCTCCGCCAGCTCATCCAACAACTCTGCTTTGCGCTCACCATCAACGACTCGGCCGGTCACGCGCCCCGTCACCTTGCCATCCTTAATTTCAAGCTCATTAGCAAACACATAATCGATACCCAGCTTTTCCTGTAAGCCTTCCGCAAAATAATTAAAGCCGCCAGACAGGATTGCTGTTTTGTATCCCAGCCCTCGAAGCGTAGAGATTAATCGTTCGGCACCCTCGGTCAGCTTTAGTCTTTGAGCGATACGCTCAAGAACGTCTTCACTCAAGCCCTCAAGCAAGGCAACACGCTTCTCAAAACTTTGTTTAAAGTCCAGCTTACCCTGCATTGCCAACTCGGTGATCTCGGAAACTTGCTCGCCAACACCAGCTTCTTTCGCAAGCTCATCAATCACTTCCGCTTCAATCAACGTCGAATCCATATCAAAGACGACTAAGCGACGATTACGCCTAAATATCGAATCCTCTTGGAAGGCAATGTCGACCCCTAACTGGTTACCGATATTGAGAAAATCCTGACGCAACTGATCTAGATCCGGCGGAGTGCCGCGCACGGAGAATTCAATGCAAGCCTTGGAAGCATCGACGGCTGCATCAACCGCAGGCCTTCCCGATAGACGGGTAATATTATCAATATTTAAACCGTGCTCTGCGGTGACAGCAGACACTTTCGCGATTTGTTCGGCGGAAATAGCACGTGATAACAACGTGACGATGTATCTTGCCTTGCCTTTTCCTTCAACCCAATGCTGATAGTCTTCTTTGCTGACGGGCTTGAAACTCACATCCTGCTCTAACTCGTGCATCCGGAACAACAAGTCTTTTAGCACACTACTTGACTCTCGGTCTCCCGGAACCTCAACCAAAATACCCCACGTCAGATAATCATGAATGACTGCCTGACCGATATCGAGAATACGAATATCGTATTGCGCCATAATGCTGGTCATTTCAGACGTTAAGCCCGGTTTGTCTCTACCAGACACGTTAATCAAGATTATTTCACTCAATCGATATCACCTTTCGCTTAATTTCAATAAGTATGGATTATTCGCTGCAAGCTTCACTCACGGTTTTGCTTAATCGCTATCGTCACTCGATGCATCCTCAACTGCGTCTGCCGCTGACTTAGTCTTTGAGGGAATAACCTCGATTCGATCAACGCGCTGCAAACCGCGAGGCAACTTCTGACCTCGACGTCCACGCTCACCCACGTAGTGCTGCAAATCATTGTATTTTAGCTTCAGATGTCGCTTGCCCGAATGAATAACCACAAAATCTTCTTCCGAGAACACGGCCACGGCAATCATTAACTCGTCCCGACTCTGAGCTCGGGCAGTAGGGATACTGATAATCTTATTACCTTTCCCCTTCGCAAGCTCTGGCAACTCCTTAACAGGAAACACCAACATACGCCCTTCGTTCGTTACCGCTGCTAGCAATTGATTCTCTGGATCGTGAATCACCATCGGATGCATCACCTCAGCATTTTTCGGCAAACTCAGAGCGGCCTTACCCGCTTTGTTTTTGCTCTGCAGATTATCGAGACGCGATACAAAGCCGTAACCCGCATCCGACATCATAAGCAATCGTTGCTCAGGTTTGCCCATCAAAACCGCTTTGAAAATTGCACCAGAAGGGGGATTAATCTTACCCGTTAACGGTTCGCCCTGCCCTCTTGCCGATGGCAAAGTATGCGCCGCTACGGTGTAGGCACGACCCGTAGAGTCTAGAAAAACGACCCCTTCCTGACTCCGCCCCTTCGCAGCAAGACTAAAGCCGTCTCCCGCTTTATAGCTTAATCCCTTCGGATCTATATCGTGCCCCTTCGCTGCACGCACCCAGCCTTTCTCGGAAAGCACAACAGTGACGGGTTCTGAGCTGACCAGATCCATTTCTGTATATGCCTTGGCTTCTTTGCGGGCGACGATGGGCGAACGACGCTCGTCGCCATACTTCTCTGCATCGGCGAGCAACTCCTTCTTGATCAGCTTTTTCATCTGCGCCTTAGAACCAAGTACTTTCAGCAGATACTGACGCTCCTTCTCAAGCTCTTCCTGTTCAGCCTTGATCTTCATCTCTTCGAGGCGAGCAAGCTGTCTTAACTTGGTATCAAGGATATAGTCCGCTTGAACTTCGGTCAGATCGAAGCGCTGCATCAGCACCTGCTTCGGCTCATCCTCCGTGCGAATAATGTGAATAACCTCATCGATATTCAAAAACGCAATCAGCAAGCCTTCTAAAAGATGCAGTCTGCGCTCAACCTTGTCGAGGCGATACTGAAGCCGACGAGTCACTGTTTCGGTTCGATACGACAACCACTCTGTTAGAATCTCGCGGAGATCCTTAACGCCTGGGCGGCCATCCGTACCGATCATATTCATATTGACGCGATAATTTTTCTCTAGATCCGTGGTCGCATAAAGATGCGCCATGAGTGCTTCGACATCAACCCGGTTAGAGCGCGGCACAATCACGAGTCGCGTCGGGTTTTCATGATCGGATTCATCACGAAGATCAGCGACCATCGGTAGTTTCTTAGCTTGCATCTGCGCGGCAATTTGCTCGAGCACCTTTGCGCCAGAGGTTTGATGTGGCAATTCGGTGACCACAATATCGCCGTTTTCCATATTATGGATAGCGCGCATTTTTACCGAGCCACGTCCAGTTTCATAGATTCGCTGCAAATCCTGCTCAGGCGTAATGATCTCAGCGCGCGTAGGGTAATCAGGCCCTTTTACATGCAGCATCAAATCGTGCGTTTGTGCTTTCGGCTCATCAAGTAAATGCACGCAGGCACTGGCTACCTCGCGCAAATTATGAGGCGGAATATCGGTCGCCATGCCGACCGCAATGCCTGTCGTGCCATTCAACAAAAGATTTGGTAAACGAGCAGGCAAGGTCTTCGGCTCATCCATCGTTCCGTCAAAGTTCGGCGCCCAATCCACCGTCCCTTGGCCCAACTCAGACAGCAAGACATCCGCATACGGGGCTAGTCGAGACTCCGTATAACGCATGGCCGCAAAGGACTTCGGATCATCGGCAGATCCCCAGTTCCCTTGCCCGTCAATAAGTGGGTAGCGATAACTAAACGGCTGAGCCATAAGTACCATCGCTTCATAGCAAGCACTGTCCCCATGCGGATGAAACTTGCCCAGCACATCACCCACTGTTCTGGCTGACTTTTTGTACTTAGCAGTCGATTTCAGCCCCAACTCCGACATCGCATAAACAATACGCCTCTGAACGGGCTTAAGGCCGTCACCAACATGCGGCAAAGCACGATCTAGAATGACGTACATTGAATAATCGAGATAGGCTTTTTCGGTATATTCACGAAGTGAAATTTGCTCGACACCGTCTTCGAGATTGGGAGTGTCTTGACTCATAAGACTCTGCGTTCCT
>NZ_LWFT01000470.1:0-683 GCF_001635105.1 Oleiphilus sp. HI0079 | reverse complement strand
TAGGAAAATAGCGATACGATCAGCGCTTTTCGAAAAGGGAAAAAAAGATAGGCGACGAGCAGCGGAGTAATAAAGAAGAGCACGATAAGTTCGTTGCCAAGGGAGTCTAGCGTCACTACGCTCATCAACACCATATCGATGCTGTAAATAATGACGCCAATGATCTTTCGGTAGCCGTTTAGATAAACATAGGCAAAGACGGCGAGCAGTAAAAAAGTGCTGATAAACTGAATGTAAGATGTCAAATCCCAACCATTGGTGGCACGTGCGATGGCCACAGGAATGGTTGCCAAGATAATCAAAAAAACGCAGGCTAGCGCTACGTTTCGCCTTATTCGATCAAGATGCCGGTCAAAATAATCGATATTAGTATCAACGTTGTGTTTCATTAAATTCCTTGAAAATTCGCCGGCAAGCTTACCAAGACACACGGATCATTGCGGTACTGATCTTTACAGTATAGAGATCTAATGGGTGATGTTACAGCGCTTGCTTGGGAATCTCGCGGGTTACTTTACTCAGATCAAGAGATAGGGATATCTCGCCCTGATGCCCGCAGGTTTATCCGTATTCGCGAAGTTTACTTTCACAACTATAATTGATTCAGTTTTGCTACGTCACTTTATCTCAATGAGGGCATTATGTTGGAAGGATTTCGCGTCTTTTTTTTCGTTATCTTATTG
>NZ_LWFT01000469.1:0-304 GCF_001635105.1 Oleiphilus sp. HI0079 | reverse complement strand
CCGATGCGTTCGAAATACATTCGCAAAGCGGTGAAAAAACTTCGCGGCAATCACAACGAGATTCTGGACGAGATTCAAGGACGCATTGAAAAGCAACTCAATAAACGTAACCTAAACGGAACGGTTGTTGGCCGAGAAAAGCATCTCTACAGTATTTACCAAAAAATGAAGTACAAGCATCGCTCATTCCACGAGATTATGGATGTGTATGCTTTTCGGATTATCTCCGACTCGGAAGATGACTGTTACCGTATTCTTGGTGCGCTACACGCACTCTACAAGCCCCTGCCATTTAGATTTAAAG
>NZ_LWFT01000468.1:0-533 GCF_001635105.1 Oleiphilus sp. HI0079 | reverse complement strand
GAATATGGATTACCTGCCAATACGGCATTAACCATACAAACATCAGTATCGGGCGGTATTGTCGCGCAAGGAGCGGTTGTGAATAGCAAGCTTGAAAGAATAAGTTTCGATCTGAATCAGGATCAAAACTTTGTAAATGCCTATCGCTCAGTAAGCAAGCAACACCCTACTCTAGAATATGCCGACAATGTATCAAAACTCTCGCAAGCTTACGGCCAAAGCAATCAAGTATTTGAAAGTTTAATAAGCGAACAAGATGAATTTAACCGGTTAAGAGATTTGACCCTGCGCTTTCAGAGCCTTCAATCCCAAGCCGATTCTAGTCAGGCATAGCAGGATATTCGCTAGCTTTAATAATAGGGTGGACATTATCTCTTAGAGGTAAGGCGTCCACCTGTCTGATGAATCAAGACCGCCCGTTTACAATGCCTCTTCAAACTTGTTTTGCGCATATGCTCAGACTTAGATGACTTACTCAAAGGCTGTTACATCACCGCAACCACGTCGCAGAACAACCGGTTCTTCGTCTGACA
>NZ_LWFT01000467.1:0-434 GCF_001635105.1 Oleiphilus sp. HI0079 | reverse complement strand
GCTTGAAGGGTTGGTTGAGTCTATTTCGGCCGATGTGTTTGAGGATGAGCGAGCGCAAACACAGTATTATGTTGCTCGAATAGAGCTTCATGGCTTTATTGGAAATGACCATGAACAGCTAGATAGTAAAGGAGGCTTACAAACAATTCAGCCAGGGATGCCGACAGAAGTAATGATCATTACGGGCAACTCGACCCCAGCGCAGTATTTGATGGAGCCACTGCTGAACTCGTTTAACAGAGCGTGGCGCGATTCATAATTTGGATTGTCCTTGTCCTTGTCCTTGTCCTTGTCCTTGTCATTGTCGTTTTCAGTTTATCGGAGCTTCGGCTCCGTTTTTCGTTTTGGTAATTGCGTTCTTAGTTATGCAGGCATACACTCTATCAATCTGTCGGGGAGCTTTTGGTCGTATAAAAGCTGAGACTGCCAGCCTA
>NZ_LWFT01000466.1:0-361 GCF_001635105.1 Oleiphilus sp. HI0079 | reverse complement strand
CAATCTGGGTGCAAAAGAAACCGAAAGAAGAAGCAGAAGAGACCGCAATGAAGTATCTTCATCGGGTGAAGATTCCTGACCAAGCAAATAAATTCCCCGGTCAACTTTCTGGTGGTCAGCAGCAGCGTGTAGCGATCGCACGCTCATTGTGTATGAACCCCCAAATCATGCTGTTTGACGAGCCTACTTCAGCTCTTGATCCTGAGATGATTAAGGAAGTACTTGATGTTATGGTTGAGCTTGCTGAAGAGGGAATGACCATGCTCTGTGTGACGCATGAGATGGGATTTGCCAAGAAAGTGGCTGATAGAGTGATCTTTATGGACGGAGGAGAGATTGTTGAACAGAACACCCCAGATGT
>NZ_LWFT01000465.1:0-570 GCF_001635105.1 Oleiphilus sp. HI0079 | reverse complement strand
CCTGCATCAATTCCAAAAAGAAAATCGAGAGAAGTGGCCGGTGCATAACCGTAGGAAAGAGCAATAGGCGTCAAGCCGATTACCGCAACAATCAGAAAAATACTTTGTGGGGACATATCTACCCTCGAAAATCGCGTGAACTTTGAAACGAATATAGTCTGAAACCCCGATTATACAAGTGAGCCCCATGTAAAATTGATCAAAGATCGGTGCACTGGCAGTGCTCTAATTGAAAAGCTCTTTGATAAATGCAAGGCAGCTCGTTGATTCATGTTTTGGCCCCACCAACGAGTTTGTTTTACACGTAAAAGTCTGTAACAACAATTAGAAGGTTTTTACACGCGGCACGCGATATGCGTTGAGCCCTTCACGATTTTTTCGTTTGGCTATGAGGCCGCTTTGACAAAGATACTAACCTCTCAAGATCGGCTCAATCTGATTGGCTGGGTATAATCACACTAACGTTAATCTGTTCACCCATCTGCTTTTGCATATTCGAAAGCTTGTCGATCAGACTCTCAGTGACCAGCGAGCCGCCTCTAAGAAGCAGCATATTCCGCTCGCCGAATA
>NZ_LWFT01000464.1:0-731 GCF_001635105.1 Oleiphilus sp. HI0079 | reverse complement strand
CTCTTAGAGTAGTAAAACGACGCACGGACGCGATTAAGAAAAAGCAGAACAACAATAAACAAAAATCGTAGAGCAAAACAATAAGATATAAAAAAACCGCTGAAGCGCAAGCTCCAGCGGTTTTTTTTAAGTCATTCAAGAAGAGCCCTTGCAAACTATTCGCTTAAAGACGCATCTCTATACCTTGAGCCGCCATAAACTCTTTCGCTTCTTGAACCGTATGTTCGCCAAAATGGAAGATACTTGCAGCCAGTACAGCATCGGCACCACCGTGTGTCACACCATCCGCTAAATGCTGCAAATTCCCTACGCCGCCTGATGCGATGACGGGAATAGAGACAGCTTCTGAAATGGCTCTTGTCACGCCTAAGTCATAACCACTCTTCACACCATCCTGATCCATACTTGTGAGCAGAATTTCGCCAGCGCCGTAGTCGGCCATCTTTTTGCTCCACTCAACAGCATCCAAACCTGTCGGCTTACGACCACCATGAGTGAAAATTTCCCAACGCGGCTCCTCTTCGGGGCCACTTACTTTTTTGGCGTCAATAGCAACAACAATACATTGACTCCCAAAGCGCTCAGCCGCTTCTCGAACAAGCTCTGGATTAAAGACAGCAGCCGTATTAATACTTACTTTATCTGCACCAGCGTTAAGCATGTTACGGATATCTTCCAGTTTACGGATTCCCCCGCCCACTGTTAGAGGGATAAAGACGTTCTCGGCGATC
>NZ_LWFT01000463.1:0-679 GCF_001635105.1 Oleiphilus sp. HI0079 | reverse complement strand
TTTATACATGCGCAAACACCGCTATGCCTTGAATCCGGGTTTAATTGGCTGGAAAACCTTTTTGTTTACGCTCATTTACGGTATTTGGCAGAGCATTATGCTGCCCATTCTCATTCTGGTATTTAATATCGCTATGTTCGCTCATGTTGATATTAATGAATATCTTGCTTTGCTGGTCGTTCAGTACATTATCTATCTAATTTATGCGCTGCTACTTTATGGCTTATTTATGTATATGGTGTCAGAGCGCAAAGTGCAGGACTTTAAAGCGCTGCTGTTCATGCCGCTTTATCCTTTTTATGGCTTATGTATGCGCATGGCGACAGTATTTTTTACTTTGAATGAACTGGTACGGCGGGGGCATGAAGAAAGCAATATGGCTCCGTGGTGGGTTTTGGCGCGAGGAAAACGCTTCTAATGAAAGTTGAATTTAAACATGAAAAGCAGCATGACCCGACGCGTCAAACGGGTTTTAAGGTTTCTTACGCGCCAGCTAAAAGGGCAACGTTCAAGATGCGTTGGTACCTTTTGGTATTGCTGGTTGTTAGCCCCGTCGTGTACGTATTTTGGCATTTTTTCAATGCCGATATATTAGTAAAAGCGGATGGTATTCTAACGAGTGAGCCGGTGACGATATTCGCACGCGATGAGGGGGTTGTTGTTGATATTGGCTATCAAC
>NZ_LWFT01000462.1:0-28957 GCF_001635105.1 Oleiphilus sp. HI0079 | reverse complement strand
GGCGCATCGACGGTTGGCAGCGCAACGCTAAGGCTTTGTTTCAACTCTCCATCCAGGCCCATCGAAAAAACCCAGCGCGCGCCCATGATGTAACAAAGCATCTCAAGCATTGGCGTTGGGCCCTTCTCAGGCTCCTTCCGCCCGTCTCCTGACTGACTAATACCGCTACCAGCATCTGCTTTTCCACTGGTAACGAGTTCTAGTAAAAATCTTGGGCCAGTTCGTGTATCGGGCCGATACTGTGCTCGAACAGTAAACGAATCAACACGCGCTTGAAGAAGTGCTCGTTTAAACGCATTTCGCACAATTCGCTTTAGTTTCTCTGGGTCGCCAACCGCAAATGCAGGGAGGTTCGGATCAAAATGAATGTTGGCAGAGATCGCTCTGCGCTCTAAACGAGGCAAAAACTCCTGGTATACCTGCAACATCATCACCCTGAAATTAAACGGGATCTCGCTAAGGATAAGTTCGCCTGACTCCATCTGTGCACGATCATGCAGATTCGCAGCAACGCTCATAACGGCACTAAGATAGCTTGAACGAAATGCAGCCTGCGGATCGCCTGTGCGCGCTGCTCGAGCTTGTAAGACGAGTGCGCGAGCGAGCGCGTTCTTGATATCCAAGCTGGCATGTTCTGTAGAAAGACTTTGTCCTGCCTGGCCTCGTTCAATTTTAGCAATGTGCGTTTCGAGATCTCTAATTTGAGATTCAAACTCAAAACGCTCGACTTCCGCACTCTCTTTCAGAACAAGAAAGGCTCGCCAAACATTGCTTAATTCATCCTGCCTTCCGGCAACGAGATTTCTAACCTCAGCGGGCAACAAACGAGACTTAGAAACAGTTCTAACAAAAACTTGATTCGGCACGATGTAACAACGATAAAACAACAGGTATGTAATCAGCCAAATAGACGCGAGCTTAAAAAGCTCTTTACTAAAATCGACCCAAAGCTCCCCGACCAATTGCGAAAGGTAGTCTCCGAAGAAAAGCTCAAGATTGATTGAGCCAACCCAGTAATCTCCATGATTTCCCTCGTGCCAAATACTCAACGGGTGGGCAATTACACTTGTCGGACCACGGAGTAGATTCTTGCCGATACTTAATACTTGCCGATCATCTTTCTCGATGCTCCAGTAAAAATTTGCCTGCTCGATGGCGTTGTAAATCACCTCATTCATCGCAAGCGGGCCTTTGGGAAAAGCGCAGGAATACTCGATGCTGTTTAAACGCGCAGACAGGTTCTCGTAAAGCCCTGCTTTTAAGTACTTTGCAAGAGCGTCGTTCGACTCCCTAAAATGTTCATCGATACACGCAACGACCGCAGTTCGGTACCCCTTGTATCGCTCATAGCCCTCGATTAACTGAAATGCAGCCAAAAACAAGAGCGAGCCAAACAACACACGAAGTAAAAGTTTCCGCAGAAGACTTGCTTCCATTAGTCCCTTAATTAAAGCTCTCATTCCTACTTACACCCACCATTACTACTTTTATTATTTGTCGTTAATAACACTAACAAAATTCCGATGACTGCTCTATTCTGAGCGGCATTACCGACGAATCATTAATTATGTACAACTCAAAACTTACACAACGGCTAGTCATCAGCTTTGTCATGCTATGCGCTTGCCAAACGAGCGTAGCGAACATCCGATACATTAACTTGAGTCCCGTGATCGGGCAGCTCCCCCAAATAGACTACCCAGCACTGGACGCAAAAAGCTCTTCGGATGCTCGATACACGCTTGATATTGCCAGTGCAAATTACCTAAGCTCAGGCGATGATGGCAACAGTCTTTATAACATTGATGGAGAGACAAGCACCGTTCAACAATCATTGGAATTCACCCTAGGTAAGAATGTTGCCGGGATAACAAATAGATGGTTCAAGCATTCGACCGGGGTTATGGATCAGCTTATTTATGATTTTCATGACCTGTTTGGGATGCCCCAGAACGGCCGCACTGAAAACAATCAAAACCAACTCAATTGGCGCATTCAATCCAACAATCAAGATATCTATTCTTTAACCCGCTCCCAAACCGGTTATGGAGATACCACGCTTTTTTACGAATTCAGAGAGCTAGAAGCATTTTCAAATTTACGAGTGAGCTTATCAATTCCGACGGGTAGCACTTCTAAACGAACATCGACAGATACTTACGGTTTTACCGTCAGCTCGAGCCTGACCGGTCCAGACCTTTTCCTTTCGCAGAGCTATTTACCAACGTTGCGAACATGGTTTGGCGCCGGCGCTAGTATACTGCATAGCAACCATGAGTTTGGTGAACTCAAACCAAATCCGTTAATATTGGGCGGAACAATGGGCATGGGCTACGATGCAACCAACTCTTTAAGCCTAGAGGCGCAACTTGATACAAACTCGCCTTATTTTGACTCGAGCATAAGAGAACTTGGTTGGGTGCCCATTATTGCGAGCGTAGCAGTTAACTACGAGCTCCGTTCAGCAAAACTACAACTCGGATTCAATGAAGACTTAAGACCAAGCACCAGTCCGGACTTTTCGTTGTTTTCCTCTTTTCGGTATGACTTTTAATCCGCTCTCAATTTTACAACTCAGAAAAGGTTCTGCATGAAACAAATTTTCTCCAACTGTCTTTTAGGAATTATCGCCGTTTCGATCTTTGCCACTTCCAATGCTCATAGTGGCGAGGTTGCTTTTCGCATCAGCAACGACACCATTGGCGGCGGAATTGAAGGCGATCTTGGTAACTCAGGTTTGATTGCTGGTTTTGAACATTTCTACAAAGACAAAAGTGCGTCGATTAACATTAGTAATGTTAATCTCCATACAAAAGGACAAACCGCTATAGCGAATATGCCGACAACCGTGATGCTTGGACTAGAAGCAACCCGAATGAAAGAAGGTGGTTTTAAAGGCGCGGCAATCGCATTTGGAGGAAATATTCGAGTTAACATACCCGCTTCTCCGGGCTTGTCGACAGAGCTTCGCGCCCACTATGCGCCCGATATCGTAGCCTACGATGATGCTGACCGTTACACGCATGTTCGTGCCCAATTGAACTATCGCGTGATTCAAAGTGCTGACATTTCGGCAGGATACCAATACCTCAACGCCGGCGTTAAAGATAGCAGCAACGATCGAACGTTCGAAAGTGGGTTATTTCTAGGGTTACGGATCACCTTTTAATTTTTCTGAGGTTTGCCAGGCATCTTAATTGATTTGAAGCGCGTCGCCGGTTAAGCAAAATCGCCAAACCGTGCGACTAGATGCCTATCGCAGCCTCAAAGACAATCCATCAACTAACGTTCGCGTAGGCGATCACTAGTCCCGCTTCATCAGAGAGGCTCACCAACACTCGAGTGGCCCCCATCCTCTGGAATTGCTCTTCTGCCGCGCCAAAAAGATTGACGTAAGGCTTCCCCAATTCATCATGGTCTAGCGAAATATCTGTCCATGAGACACCGCCCGAAAAGCCAGTGCCTAAGGCTTTGGCAACGGCCTCCTTTGCGGCGAAACGCTTTGCCAAAAAAGCCACCTCATCAGCACTAACCAAAAACTGCTCTAACTCTTCGGGTGATAATATCCGACGCGGAAACTTCTCTGTATTTTTTGCAAACGCTTTCTCGATACGCGCAACATCGACGAGGTCTACCCCAATACCCAGCAAACTATCTAACCTCTAGCCGATTCGATAATAATCGAGCGCATTTCCGAGACGGCCTCTTTTATCCCGACAAACAAAGCGCGAGCGATAATACTATGCCCAATATTGAGCTCGTTGACGCCCTCAATCGACGCGATCTCATGCGTATTCTGATAATTCAAACCATGGCCTGCATTTACGATTAGGCCATGCTCTACGCCAAAACGAACAGCGTCAGAAATCAGCGCCAGTTCACTCAATTGGTGCGCTCTACTTTCAGGCTCCGCATAAGCACCAGTATGGAGTTCTATAGCCGCGGCACCGCAACGCCGAGAGGCCTCTATTTGCTCGAGACTTGGATCAATAAACAATGAGACCTCGACGCCTTTTGCTCCGAGCACATGGCACGCGCGTTTGATTTTTTCCTCATGGGCGATAACGTCGAGTCCCCCCTCTGTTGTAAGCTCTTCGCGCTTCTCCGGAACCAAACAAACATGCTCGGGCATGACTTTAAGTGCCAAGTCGATCATGGCATCCGTCACCGCCATTTCTAAATTCATCCGTGTTTGTAAGGTCTCTTTCATCACAAAGACATCACGATCTTGAATATGACGACGGTCCTCACGGGGGTGAATTGTAATACCATCCGCACCAGCTTCCTCAGCTAGCATCGCCGCTTGGACGGGGTCAGGATAACGCGTTCCGCGAGCTTGGCGGAGTGTTGCTACGTGATCGACGTTAACGCCAAGCAATACTCTCTGCGGAAATGATGTCTGTTGCATTACGATTCTCTCTCTGGTCTACACTGCTTAATTCTTAAGATGCCCAACAAACTGCTTTACGAGTTTGCGACTCTCCAACTCCTTGCCATCAAGCGCCTTATCAATCAACCCTCGAAGCAAGGCCTTGACTGAAGAGTTTGATATAAACGTGGCCGCGCGCTCACCGATGGACGAGTCCTCAGCACAGAAGACACTCGGGCTGTCCAAGATACTTGCTAGGCGATGGGCATCTGCGCCATTAATCAATAGCGGTTTACTACGCGCTGCGTTTGTTTCTGTTTGTGCGCTAAGCACAAACGCCCCATCTTTGCTTAAATAGTACGTAGAAGACGCCTCTAGCCGATTTCCCTGCCAGTCGTTATACAGATCAGGAAGAAGCCCTAGTGACCTAAGTAACTCTACCTCAAACCGTCTAAGAGAATCGTCAACATCATACCCTGAGCTGAGAGCCCCCAAAGCCCAAATATAGGCCTCAAAAAGAGGGTGCATAGGTTGCTCTTCCTGCAAAAGCTTGTAGAGCAATTCGTTTAAATACATGGCTGCGTAAAGGCTAATACCGGAGAACTGAAGCGCCGGACGCGGTGCTTCAGATTTGGAAAGGGTCTTAAGCGTCGCCCCTCCCACCCAATCTAAAAGAAGAGGCTGAAAAGGCTGTAACTGAGCACTCTTTGCAGACTTAGCTTTATAGGCACCCTTCGCAAGCAATGAAAGCTTACCATGCTGGTAGCTAAACACATCGAGCAATAAGCTTGTCTCTCGATATGCTCTTCGATGCAGGATGTAACAAGCATTCAGCATCGACGGATTGCCTATTGGTCTTTATACCCGAGACTTTTGAGCGCTCGTTCATCATCTGACCAACCGCCCTTCACTTTAACCCAAAGATTGAGCATGACTTTACTGTCAAACAAGCGCTCCATATCTTTTCGAGCATCGCGACCAATAATCTTGATTTGCTCGCCCTTTTCACCAATTACGATCTTTTTCTGTCCACTGCGCTCTACCAATATCAGTGCGCTCACATGAAGAATGTTCTTCTTTTTCTTAAACTCTTCGATCTCTACCGTAACCGAATATGGAAGCTCATCACCAAGTTGACGCATTATCTTTTCACGCACCATCTCCGCTGCCATAAATCGCTGACTTTTATCAGTGACTTGCGAGTCAGGAAAATAATGCATGCTCTCAGGGAGTAGGTCTTCTATCAAGTTCTCGAGGGAATCAATGTTATGTCCCTGCTTGGCGGAAATCGGAACGATCTCTTTAAAGCTATATTTCTTTGCAAGCTCTTCAAGGTAGGGCAAAAATCTACCCTTATCTTTGGTTCGATCTACTTTATTTACACACAAGATCACAGGCGCCTTAACCTGCTCCAATTTCTCGAGTACTAAATCATCGTCATCAGTCCAATACGTTCTGTCAACAACGAAGACTACGACATCGACATCCTTAAGAGAGCTTGAAGCGGCTTTGTTCATGTAGCGATTAATCGCTTTATGCTCTTTCAAATGTAAGCCGGGCGTATCTACGTAAACTGCCTGATTCTCACCATGCGTTTTAATACCAAGAATTTGATGCCTTGTAGTTTGCGGTCGCCGCGATGTGATACTCAGTTTTTGCCCCAAAATATGGTTCATTAGTGTCGATTTCCCCACATTCGGACGGCCAACAATCGCGACGTATCCGCAGCGAGTATTTTGCTTCTGAACAACCCCACCAAACGCCTTCCCTAGCAGTGCGTCTAGCTCATCAGGCGACTGCGTCGCGTCGGATTTTTTACTTTCATCACTCATAGAGATTTACTCAGTTGTTCAAGGGCGCTACGTGCAGCATCCTGCTCGGCGTGTCGTCGACTTGGGCCACTCGACTCGATTAGCACATCAGCGGGCTCAATACTGCAGCGAATAAAAAACGTTTGCGCATGCGCTTCGCCTTCTGTTCGCAATACTTCATATTTGGGAAGAGGCAACTTTCGGGCTTGCAAGAATTCCTGAAGCTGGGTTTTTGGATCTTTTTCGGTATCTTTAAGGCTTTGCGAGGCAAGTCGTTCTTCATACCACGATAAAATCATGTCTTTAGCGGCATCATGACCAGCATCCAGAAATGTCGCGCCGATAATCGATTCCAAGGCATCAGCTAGAATAGACTCTCGCCGAAAACCGCCACTCTTGAGTTCCCCCGGCCCTAAGCGCAGATAATCGCCAACATCAAAACCTTTTGCGATCTCCGCTAGCGTAACACCTTTTACTAAACGAGCGCGAAATCGCGATAACTGGCCTTCTTTTGCATTTGGAAATCTGAGAAAAAGTTGTTCAGCGATAACATATCCCAATATCGCATCGCCAAGATATTCAAGACGCTCATTGTTCTTGCCTTTAAAACTGCGATGCGTCAGGGCCAACTCAAGCAGAGTCTGGTCATTAAATGTGTGGCCAAGCTTTCGCTCGAGACGGCCTAAATCAGTTTGAATCACTCAGCTCCAAATTAGAGAAATATCTCTGTCGTTTCGTCCCATGTTACAACAGCATCAACGTTGTTGTAGATATTTATACGGGACTCATACTCGACAAAGATATACAAAACACCGCCATCCTTTTCGATGGTGACTGCGTCATTAAAATCAATTTCTCGAATATTGTTGGTTTGCATTCGCACTCGAAATCGCTTGGTGATTTCGCCGACACTTAGCTCTCGCGTTTCGGGATCTTTCTCGAAAGACTCAACGACAGATTGCAACTGCCAATGCTCAAAATACGCCGGGTACAACTTGAAACCCACGAGCAAAAACATTGCTGCCATCGCTACGAAAATCAAAATCGCGGGCATGGACGCCCCTCGCTGTCTTGCCGGAGTCGAAAATTGTTCTTGGGATTGCAGCATAAGTCCTCTCATACGGGTTTTGAATTGTCTCGCACACCTTTAAAGGGTAGACGGACAACCGTTGTTTTTCCATCAAATCAAAGGTTTACTCAATACCGCCGACTCGTGAGAACGAAGGCAGAGATGTAATGCTTTTCCATTGCATCCAAATCGCAAACGCCTTGCCTACAACGAGCTCGTCAGAGACAAAACCCCAAAAACGACTATCGTTACTATTATCGCGATTATCTCCCATCACAAAGTACGAATTGTCGGGTACAAGCCATTCGCCTTCTGCCTCAATATTTCGTCGCAACTGGTGCTCAATCAATTGATGCTTTACCCCACCAAGCTCTTCTTCAAATAGTTTATAGGGTGCAAAGTTCGCTAGCATACGCTCGCTCACCAATTCATCATTAATAAATAACTGCTTTTGTGAGTATCTAATTTTGTCACCCGGTAGCCCGACGACTCGCTTGATATAGTTAGTTTTCCCATCTTCAGGAAATTTAAATACCATCACGTCACCGCGCTGCGGATCATTCAATTCCACGACCTTCGTACCTGCAACAGGGAGGCGTAGCCCATACTCAAACTTATTTACCAGAATAAAATCACCCACTTCTAAAGTGGGCAACATAGAGCCTGACGGGATTTGAAACGGCTCAACCAAGAATGACCGCAGCACCAAAACGATCGCCAAAACCGGGAAGAATGAACGCGAATTTTCAATCAGCCAAGGAACCTTCACATCCTCGGCCTCACCTTCCTCACCAAGTTGAGCGCGCTTTTTCGCGAACACCAACACATCTAGCAAATAAACCAGACCAGTGGCTAGCGTCAAAACGACTAAAACCAGGGGAAAATCAATATCCATACTCTACTCGCAAATTTTCTTAAACGTTTATACGCCGACCTTGGAGGCCACATTAACTATCTACTTTGAGCACGGCCAGAAATGCTTCTTGAGGAATTTCAACGCTGCCCACTTGCTTCATGCGCTTCTTACCTTCCTTTTGTTTCTGGAGTAACTTCTTCTTACGACTTACATCTCCACCGTAACATTTTGCAGTTACGTTTTTTCGAAGAGCTTTCACTGTCTGTCTTGCAACAATTTGGCCACCAATCGCGGACTGAATGGCAACATCAAACATCTGACGCGGAATCAATTCCTTCATTTTTTCAGTCAGCAAACGGCCTTTAGACTGAGCATGATCACGGTGAATAATCAATGCTAATGCATCTACCTTGTCTCCATTGATCAACACGTCAAGCTTGACTAGATTTGCGGGTTCGAAGCGCTCAAATTGGTAATCGAGTGACGCGAATCCGCGACTAACCGACTTGATACGATCAAAAAAGTCGAGTACT
Organism: Oleiphilus sp. HI0079; assembly: GCF_001635105.1. Taxonomy (NCBI): domain Bacteria; kingdom Pseudomonadati; phylum Pseudomonadota; class Gammaproteobacteria; order Oceanospirillales; family Oleiphilaceae; genus Oleiphilus; species Oleiphilus sp. HI0079. Next base: position 20,319 of record NZ_LWFT01000462.1, on the reverse strand, counting down.
ACCTCAGCCATTGGAAGTTCGTATTTCAAAGCAACTTGACCGCCAACAAACTGCATATCAAGTTGGACACCCCGCTTTTCGACACAGAGACTGATGACATTCCCCAGATACGCTTGTGGCACGAGAATATTCGCTTCCACGACCGGCTCACGCATCTCGTCAATAGATCCGGGATCAGGAAGACGCGATGGATTATCAACCATAATCACATCGCCGTTACGTAATTTCACTTCATATGCGACAGTGGGCGCCGATGTTATCAGATCGAGATCATACTCCCGCTCGAGCCGCTCTTGGATAATCTCCATGTGCAGCATGCCAAGGAACCCACAACGGAAACCAAAACCAAGGGCGTCTGAAGACTCAGGTTCGAACTGCAGAGAAGCGTCATTCAGAGTTAATTTATCTAATGCTTCTCGGAAGGCCTCAAAATCATCCGCACTAACGGGAAATAATGCTGCGTACACTTGGGGCTTAACGCGTTTAAAGCCTGGCAACTGAGCCACGTCTTGCGTCTTGGCACTTGTGATGGTATCACCCACCGGCGCTCCATGAATCTCTTTGATTCCAGCAACCACGAACCCTACTTCACCCGCTTTTAGGACTCCGGTCTCATGATGTTTTGGAGTAAAAACGCCAATTGACGTAATTTGCTCAACCTTACCCGTCGACTTTATAAAAATGCGATCGCCCTTGCGCATCGTCCCAGACATCACTCGAACCAAGGAGACGACTCCGAGATAGTTATCAAACCATGAATCGATGATCAGTGCTTGGAGATTGCCATCGGTATCGCCTTCTGGTGGAGGAATAACTTGAATAAGCTCCTCAAGGACGTCTTCGACACCCATGCCAGATTTTGCACTGCACGCGACCGCACCAGTTGCATCGATACCGATTATGTCTTCGATTTCCTGCTTAACACGGTCTGGCTCGGCTTGCGGCAAATCCATTTTGTTGAGTACAGGCAACACTTCTAGGCCTTGCTCGATGGCGGTATAGCAATTTGCGACAGATTGCGCCTCAACACCCTGCCCCGCATCTACAACTAAGAGCGCTCCCTCACAGGCAGCAAGCGATCGAGACACCTCATACGAGAAATCGACGTGCCCGGGAGTGTCGATGAAGTTCAGTTGATATGTCTCGCCATCCTTCGCTGTGTAGTACAGCGTAACGCTCTGAGCTTTGATCGTAATACCCCGTTCACGCTCTATGTCCATCGAGTCAAGAACTTGCGCCTCCATCTCTCGCTCACTCAAGCCACCACAGACCTGTATAAACCTGTCTGCTAAGGTCGATTTGCCATGGTCGATATGGGCGATAATAGAGAAATTACGAATATTTTTAAGACTGCTCACATAGGGTACTCTTTCAAATTAAGGCGCGCATTTTATAGCATTTGACGCCTCGAGGGAAAACTTACTGCATGGGTATTTCAAGATACTCCCGAAGTATTGGTTCTCCGTCGAAACGCGCCCGCAATACTGAGATAAACGTATAAACTCCGACAAGCTTTCGGTTAAGAAAAACAAACTCTTTCGGAGGAATCTTGAAGTAGCGGCTAACCGCAGAGCGCGCGGCTATTTTGGCGATCCTTGTCGGCAAATCGCTTTCATTCCACAGATAGCGACCTTGAGCATCACAGTATTGGGCCTTGTCGATACCTTGAGAGGCTACAGGGACAAGAGGCTCAAGCACAGCCATACAAACCTTACCAAACTGCTCAAGCACATCTCTAGGCCATTCAGGCCGCATAAAATTCAACGCAATACCACCCGCGATCACACCCTCTAAGTCTCGGTGATAGGCTGAACGAATCATAGAACAGACTGGCTGGATAAAGCTTGACTGATATCGTTGTACCGCCCCAAAGTCCAAAAGAACGAGACGAACATCATTCTCGTCGATGCGAATCCGGTAATTCCCAAAATTTGGATCAGTTTGGATCTCGTGCCAAACAAATAGCTCATTTAAAAACAATTCTAGGAATGAAGCGGAAAGTTTGTCTCGCTGTTCCTGAGGAAGGGCTTGCGCCAGCTCACTGCCAACGTGCACACCTTTTTCGTAACTTGTCGCAAGAATATGCGCATTGGAATACTGCTGAATCACGCTTGGAACAATGTAGCGCGAATCGTCTTTTAACAACTCGTGAAAACGTTGCGTTGTCTCAGCCTCAAGGACGTAATCAACCTCTCGGTGCATCATCTCGCGCACCTCCAGCAACCATTCGTCAAACGCTGGCCCACGTGCAACAACGTTAGTCAGCCGCAATATTTGAGCAACCGAATCCAGGTCTGCATCAATCGCAGATGCAACGCCAGGATATTGGATTTTAAGACAAATTTCCTGACCCGAGCCCTTTATGCGCGCTCGATGTACCTGGCCTAGACTGGCTGTGCCAATCGGCGTCTCTTCGATATCAAGATCTTGAACCGCGTCCGAACCGAGCTGTTCAAACAGAATTCCTCTGACAATCGCCCACTCTAGCGGTTGCGTATTCTCTTCGAGAGTATGTAAGGCCTCAGTGACTTCGACAGGAAGAAAATGCTCACCATATAGAGCCATCATCTGCCCGATTTTCACAACACTACCTTTTAATTTCCCAAGCTCGTCAGCTAAATACTTCGCCTCTCGGGAGAGCGCCTGCCTGCGCGCTTCTTTGCGCCCTTCCGCCCCTTTAAACAGACCCGCCGTCAAGCTGCCAGCCATTCTCGTTCCAGCAACCAGACCTGCACGAGTGAGACTTAAGCGCCGTTCAAAGCTACCTGTCTTGATTTTCGAGAGCTTCATAATGCGCCTTGTACACGTCAAGTCGGCGAAGGGCCAAACTAACCGACCTTTTCCCCTTTCGCTTGTTTGTCCGCATGATAAGAGGAACGAACCAATGGCCCACTTGCGACATGCTTAAAACCAAGCGCACGCGCCTTCTCAGCCAACTCGTCAAACTCCGCCGGCGTTACAAAACGCTCTAGCGCCAAATGATCACGACTAGGCTGCAAATACTGCCCAAGTGTCAACATATCTACATCATGCTCTCGCAGGTCCGCCATTACTTGCTCGACTTCATCAAGCGTCTCACCAATACCTAGCATCAACCCAGACTTGGTCAATACATTTGGCGCCAGCGCTTTATACTCCTTCAACAGTTTGAGTGACCAAGCATAATCAGAACCCGGTCGCACCTTTTTATAAAGCGATGGGACAGTTTCGAGATTATGATTAAAAACGTCTGGCGGCGTATCCTTTAGGATATCCAAAGCAACATCCATGCGACCTCGAAAGTCAGGCACCAATACCTCGATTTGAATCTCTTCAGACCGCTCCCGCGTTTCACGGATACAGTCTGCAAAATGCTGCGCTCCACCATCTCGCAAATCATCGCGGTCGACAGAGGTAATCACGACGTAATTTAGCGCCATGTCCGCAATCGCTTCTGCCAACTCAGCAGGCTCATCTTGATTTAGCGGCTTTGGCCTGCCATGAGCAACATCGCAGAAGGGGCAGCGACGAGTACAAATATCGCCCATAATCATAAAGGTCGCCGTTCCACCACCAAAGCACTCTCCAAGGTTCGGGCAGGATGCCTCTTCACAAACGGTATGCAAACCATGCTTGCGGAGCTTTTGCTTTATCTCAGAAATTCTTGGTGTTGCAGGAACACGGACCCGAATCCAATCTGGCTTGCGCGGCATTTTTTCGGTGGGGATGACCTTAATGGGTATTCTTGCGACTTTTTCGGCGCCTCGAAGTTTCTCACCAGTCACCGCACGTTTGATTGATGGCTTAGCCTTGCCTGTCGCAGCATGATCTGGCTCGCCTGCACCGTCTAGATTCTCATCAATTGTTTTATTGGTCATAAAGTCTCTGTATATTCAATTACGAGCTGTTTGTACCCAAACTGCTCACGCAGAGCGTCAACCAAACGTCCTGCAAAAGGCTCGACGGGCTCCCAGTTTTCAAAATTAGAGAGCTGCGTCATTTCCAAGCCGCGATATCCGCACGGATTAATCCTGTCAAAGGGCGAGAGGTCCATATCGATATTAATACTTAAACCGTGAAAGCAACGCCCTTTTCGAATACGCAAACCAATCGAAGCAATCTTCCGCCCGTCAACATAAACTCCAGGTGCGTCTCTTCTTGCTTCTGCAGAAACACCTAATAAACCAAGCGTACTCACGATACTCGTTTCAATAAGCGTCACCAGCTGCCTTGCGCCAATTCCCATACGGTCAATATCTAGCAAGAGGTATACGACAAGTTGCCCTGGGCCATGATAGGTAACCTGTCCTCCGCGATCTACCTGAACAACTGGAATATCGCCTGGCGCTAATAGATGTTCTGCCTTGCCAGCCTGCCCCTGAGTAAACACAGGTCGATGCTGTAACACCCAGATTTGGTCTTCAGAATGATCGTCGCGCGCGTCAGTATATTGCTGCATGGCTTGCCATGTCGGCTCATAATCTGCCAACTCGCTGAGGTAGCGAACAAAGAGCTCTCTATCTTCGTTAGAAACAATCTGCTCGGGGCTTTCTGCTAGGCTCAAATAGCACCTCTTTCCTAGATAACCATTTTCACATGCGACACAGAAGTAATAGCCTTATGCATTGCATCTAGCTGCTCCCTGTCCGTCGCTTGGAAGCTAATCCTAAGAGACACAAAATTTCCATTTTTGCTTTCTTGAGCAACAATGCTATCTCGATCAAACCCGGGGGCATGTTCACTGACAATCGCTCCGACTACCTCACCGACCTCGGGCGCATTTGAACAAATAACTTTGATTGGATAGTGACATGGAAACTCAAGCTCTGGTACGTCGGCCATTCATCACCCCTCTCTAACCAAACAAACCTAGGAAAAACAATTTGATCCAGTCCCATATACGCTTGAACAATCCACCCTGATCAACATCCTCAAGCGCGACAATATGCTGATCGACCAATACATCGCCATCCAGTGTAACCAACAAACGCCCCATTCTATCTCCGAGCGCAACAGGAGCCTTGATGGTTGGATTGATTTCTAAGGTCGCCTCGAGCTCAGTCTTATGCCCCCTAGGAATAGTCACGGTCACGGCTTCGGCTAAACCAAGATTAATTGCATCTAACGCCCCACCCCAAACCTTTGCCTCGCTTAAAACCTCTCCAGCCGTGTAAAGCGGCGTTGTCTCATAATATCGGAAACCATAATTTAGTAATTTTTGAGTTTCTTTCACCCTTGCTTCTTCACTAGAAGTACCCATGACCACACTGATCAATCGCATATCATCGCGTTTGGCAGAGGACACTAAACAATAACCCGCTTCTTCAGTGTGCCCGGTCTTCAAGCCGTCGACTGATTTATCCCGCCACAAAAGACGATTCCGGTTAGGCTGCCGAATATTGTTGTACGTAAAGTACTTTTCTTTATAAACCGCGTATTGCTCTGGGTAATGCTGGATAATTGCTTTTGCCAGCAGAGCCATATCATGCGCAGTAGAGTAGTGACTATCCGATGGTAAACCAGTGGCATTCATAAAATTCGAGCCCGTCATACCAAGCTGGATAGCCTGCTGATTCATAATGTCGGCGAACGCCTCTTCGCTACCAGCGAGGTATTCTGCAAGCGCAATACTTGCATCGTTACCTGATTGAATGATGACGCCTTTCAATAGATCCTCAAGAAGGACTTTCGTGCCTTCTTTGATGAACATTTTAGAGCCCCCCGTGCGCCATGCTTTAACGCTAACGGGTACCTCGTCCGTTAACGACACATTGCCTTGAGCGATTTCACTCTCGACGATATAAGCCGTCATCATCTTGGTAAGGCTTGCCGGCGGCAATGACTCGTTAGCATTTTCCTCAATAATTATTTCGCCCGTTGTCGCATCCATCAAAACGTACGAACTTGCGCCAACCTGAGGCGGTGCGGGTATCAGCGCCGGCTTCGAAGCCGCCGAGGAAGCAAAAAGAGCTAGCAACAAAAGTGAAGTAAACGTGCTGCTGAAACGGAGTATTCTCATCATTGAAATACCTAAAAACCCCTAAAATTTATTTTACGATTTGTGTTTCGCAAGTCTAGCGTATATGGCCTTGCGAATCACCCGAGAACATTGATTCAACGTGACTTATTAGGCGTCGGGCGCCTTTATCGAACGAGTAATAACTTGTGGCTTACCAATTCCTTCCTTCGTTAACACGAGCGCAGCCTTTTTGGCTACACTTTCTGATTCAAAGGGCCCCACTCGAACACGATACAAAAGACCTCGATCTGTCTCTGTATCCGCTAAAAAAACAGTTTGGCCTTTGAGCACAGCTTCCGTTCTCTTTCTCATGGCCTCTGCCAGATCGTAGCTCGAAAACGCGGCCACCTGTAAAAATGGCGCTAACCGATCTTCTACAACGACAGCCGAGCCAACGCCCGAATTCTGTGGCGATTTTTTACTCGTTGGCTGGGTCATTAATCGCTCAAGTTGAACTCGTGCCGTACCCTTGTCTTTAAAGCCTAGCTTGATTGCTGCAGCATAGGACAGATCAATAATTCGGTCACTATGAAAGGGCCCTCGATCGTTTATTCTAACCACTAACTGACGGTTGTTTTCTAGGTTAGTTACTTGAACATAACTTGGAAGAGGCAAGGATTTATGCGCCGCTGAAAAGCTATACATATCATAAATTTCGCCATTTGATGTGAGCTCACCGTGGAACTTAAGGCCATACCAAGAGGCATAACCTTCCTCTTGATACGCCGCGTCTGCCGCGAGCACCCGATAAGTCTTCCCTCGAACCTCGTAAGTCGCCGAATTCCCCTGCCGACTTAAGGGCTCCCACTTGGGCTCAACCAACGGGACATTACTCGCATCAAACTGACCAGATGGCTCTGCATCTTGGTCAATTTTATATCGACTCGGTTTCGTTGAGCATGCAACCAAAACAACACACGCAACAACTACAGCAACGACGCGAATCATCTGGCCTCAAAAATCTCTTTAGAGAGCTGATAGACGGCCATCGCATATAAATGACTATGGTTATAGCGCGTAATTACGTAAAAATTATGCCATGCCAACCATGTTTCTTGTCCCTCATCGCCTTGCAAGTCTAAAATCTTAACCGCCGCGTCATCAGGAACCTCTTCAAAACCAAGCAAACCCTTCGCTCTTAGGTCGGCCATCTGATATTTCGGCTTCAAGCTTTTGTTCAGCAGTCCTTGGTAATCAAGATCAGATAAGTCAGCCCTTTCAGCAACCGGTTTTCCCTCATGCCAACGATGCTCTTTAAAGTAATTCGCAACGCTGCCAATGGCATCTACCGGGTTATTCAAAATATCAACAACCCCATCACCATCAAAGTCAACAGCGTAATGCCGATAACTGCTAGAGATAAATTGGCCGTAGCCCATCGCGCCCGCATAGGAACCTTTCAGATCGGCAACGTTAAAACCCTGCTCACGCGCCAGCAGGAACATCTGAGTCAATTCTTTCGTAAAGAATTTGCCACGCGGTTCATAGTCAAACCCTAGCGTTGTAAGCGCATCGAGAACACGATAACTTCCCTTGTTCTGTCCATACCGAGTTTCTACGCCGATAATTGCCGTAATGATCTCTTTAGGGACTCCAAACTCCGACTCTGCGCGCTCGAGCACAGCTGCATATTTGAGCATAAACTCTTTGCCGAAACGGATACGCTTCTCAGTTAAAAAGATCTTTGAATACTCTGCCCAATTGAGTCTCTTCTCCGCGGGCCGAGAAATGGCTTTCAAAATAGATTCTTTTCGCTCAGCCTGCTTCAGAGTATCCCGCAAAAACCCCTCTTCAAACCCGTGTTCATTAACCATCTTATCGATAAACGACTGCGCAAGAGGGTGCTCAGAATAATCCGCCCGAACCACTCCAGACGCAAAAACCATTAGCACCAAAAGACCGACAAACTTCATTTTCACACTACATCCGTTATCTTGAAGAAATGAGGGCTTAGTGTAGTGCGAGCTCAACATCCATGGCTACGATCATGGGCAACTTTCTAATTAAGATTTGGTAGGCTTTAGCGCGACAAAAATCGGCGATGAGTATGAATGGACATGATAACGCCGAAAGCCGCCATCAATGTAATGACTGAAGTACCGCCATAGCTGACTAGTGGAAGTGGAACTCCAACAACCGGGAGGATACCGCTCACCATACCAATGTTTACAAACACATAAACAAAGAACGTCAATATCAGGCTTCCAGCTAGCAATCGGCTATACGAATCCTGCGCTTTAACGGCGATATATAAGCCTCTTACAACAATTAAAAAATACAAGAACAACAGACCAAGCACGCCCAAAAAACCAAACTCTTCGGCACAAACCGCAATAATAAAATCGGTATGACTTTCCGGAAGAAAATTTAACTGGGATTGCGTACCTTCCATCCAGCCTTTTCCGGTCAGACCTCCAGACCCGATCGCCGTCTTCGATTGAATGATATTCCACCCGGCGCCCAAAGGATCGCTCTCGGGATCCAAAAAGGTAAGTACCCGCTGCTTCTGGTAATCACGCATGACAAACGTCCACATAATTGGAGCGAAAGACGCAACAATCACCGCAAAACCTGTCACTATCTTCCAAGATATACCAGCAAACAAAATGACAAAAAGACCAGCAGAAGCGATAAGGATGGAGGTACCAAGATCTGGTTGCTGCACGATCAAAAAAACAGGAACAAAAATGAGAAAAAGAGCGCCTAACACATCTTTAAAGCTCGGCGGCAAATAGCGGCTTGATAAATACCACGCAGCCATCATCGGCACGATCAATTTCATCAACTCCGATGGCTGAAAACGGGGCAAGCCAGGTAACTGCAACCAACGCTGAGCCCCTTTTGCGCCGACCCCATAAAACATCACGCCCAAAAGTGCTAGCACACCTAGAACAAACAACACCACTGACCAACGCTTGAAAAAACTGGGTTCGAACTGAGCGACCACTATCATGACACCGAAGGCGGCTACAAAACGGATGGCCTGACGCTCTACATGCACCCAGCTTTCGCCACTCGCACTATAAAGAATTGCAAGACCAACTACAGCGAGCACCAGTAGAAGACAGAGCAATATAGGATCAATATGCAGCCGATAGAAGAGCGATTTTCCTTTGCCTAAGTGGTGCTCCGCTCCAGGCATATGCCTTAAAAAATCACCCCTCATCGCAGCCCTACCAATTCGTCGTCATGAGACAACTTTAAAATCCATTCATCGAACAGTGCTCGCGCAATCGGCGCTGCCGTGCTGCTTCCGCCACCACCATTCTCAACTACAACGGCCACAGCTATTTGAGGGTCGTCCGCCGGTGCAAAGCCGATAAACAATGCATGATCACGGTGCCGCTCAGCGAGCGCTTCCGCGTCATATTCTTCGCCTTGAGCAATTGCGACCACTTGAGCTGTTCCCGTCTTCCCTGCGATACGATACTCGGCATTACGCCCACTTCCTCTCGCCGTGCCTTTTTTTGAATGCATAACGGCCTCCAAAGTGTCGACGATATACTCCCATAAGTCCGGTTTATTGAGCTTAATATCCTGACCTTGGTCAACGCGCTGATTCAACACGATAGATCCATCCTTGGTACTTTTGAGCAATCGAGGCGCCTTCCATACCCCTCGACTCGCAAGCGTTGCAGTCATTGTGGCTAGCTGCATCGGCGTAGCCAGCATAAAGCCCTGACCAATCCCCATATTAAGCGAATCTCCCGGGTACCAAGCTAAGCCACGCCAAGCGCGCTTCCACTCTCGGCTGGGCAAGATACCTGAACGCGCTTCTGACACATCGAGCGCGCGATTCTCACCAAAACCAAAGTAACCAAGGTAACGGGACATTTCATCGACGCCGAGCTTGAACGCTAGATCATAAAAATAGACATCACACGACTGAGCAATCGAATCCAGCAAATTGACCTTGCCATGCCCTTCTCGCTTCCAATCACGATAGATTCTTTCATCATTCTTGAGCTGGTAACGACCATAATCCATAATCGTGTAATCAACTGTAGTTGCCCCAGTATCAAGCCCCGCCAAACCAATCACTTGTTTTATCGTAGACCCCGGCGGGTACTGACCTTTTAAAGCACGGTTGAACAGAGGCGTGTCGAGAGAGTCTCTTAACTCGGCATAACTTTTGTGATCGATTCCAGTGACAAACTTATTCGGGTCATAGCTCGGCGTACTTACTTGGGCAATAATTCCCCCAGTCGACGGTTCAATTGCAACTAACGCAGCGCGGCGCCCCTCTAAAAGCTCGATCGCTCGAGCTTGTAAGCGCGAATCCAGATGCAACACAAGGTCTTTTCCGGGTTCGGGCTCGACCTGATCAAGACTCCTTAAAATTCGATTGCTAGCGTTAATTTCTACTGTTTCAAAGCCAACCGTTCCATGCAATTCTCCCTCATAAAAACGCTCTACTCCAACCTTGCCGATATAGTTCGTTGCCGAATAATTGCCTTGATCCAGCTTCTCAAGCTCTCTTTCATTAATTCGTCCGACATAGCCAACAGAGTGCGCGGTCATCTCCCCAAGCGGATAGAATCTTGCTAGCTCCGCCTCTATCTCAACACCTAGCAAATTGTGCCGACGAACCTCAATCCTCGCCACTTCCTGCTCATCCAAATTACTCTTCAAGATAACGGCCTGGTAGGGTCTGCGCGGGCGCTTTAAGCGCTTGTGAAACCCTTGAATGTAGCGCTCATCAATATCGATGATAGCCTCCAGACGTTCGATCAACACATCAAGGTCATCCACCAACTCAGGAATGATGGCCAAGCTGGAGATGGTGCGATTATCAGCTAGAAGCACTCCGTTACGGTCATAGATCAGCCCTCTCGTTGGCGCAACAGAACGCAGCTGCATCCTGTTTTTATCGGAGAGCGTTTGGTAGTGACCGTGATTCGTCACCTGCAAGTGATACATACGAACAACAAGACCCACCAGCATTGCCAAAACAATGAGCAGCGCAATAACACTGCGAACTGCGAAAATACTTTTTTCACGGTTCGCGTCTTTAATATGATGGGTATTGCGCACGAAGGAAGGATGCCCTGTTTAATTATGTTCTTATTTCGAACTGCTAGGCTCGATGGTAGGGATGATTTTGATTGATTGAGTAGGCGCGGTAAAGCTGTTCCGCTAAAAGAATCCTTACTAGAGGATGAGGAAGTGTCAAAGGTGAGAGCGACCATTGTTGGTTTGCTCTATCGCGACACTCGTCACTAAGGCCATCCGGCCCTCCCACCAGCAGACACACATTATCGCCGCGCATCTGCCAACTTTCGAGTTCGCAAGCCACCTGCTCAGTAGTCCAAGGCTTGCCTTTCACTTCTAGCGCCACGACCCAGTCTCGATCGGCAATAGAGGTTAAAATCGCATTACTCTCAGACTGAATCGCTCGCTTGAGATCTGCCCCCTTCGAACGATTCCCCAAGGGAATTTCGACAAACTCCAACTTCAGTTCTCGCGGAAGTCGCTTCGAAAATTCTTCAGTTCCCGCTACGACCCATTTAGGCATCTTCGTGCCAACCGCGATAACCTTAACTTTCATTAGTTTAGTCGAGCACTATCCGTGGGCATTACCCCTTCGTCAGCGGAGCCGAGCCAAAAACGCTCTAAATCATAAAACGTGCGCGTTGCCGGCATCATAACGTGCACAACCACGCCACCTAAGTCGACCAAGATCCAATCTGAGCTTGACTCGCCTTCAATACCCACAGGTTTGATCCCGCGGTCTTTTGCTTCGCTTATTACGTTATCTGCTAGGGATTTGACATGTCTAGAGGAGGTTCCGGACGCGATCACCATAAAATCGGTTACGCTGGTACGGGGCTTAACATCGAGGATGCTTATATTGTCGGCTTTCAGGTCTTCAAGCGCTTCAATAACGAGGTCTTTCATTTCTTCTGCTTGCATATTTGTCAGGCTATACCTCACGACAGAGATTAATAATAAAGGCGATTATTACAGATAATCTGATGAACCGCATCAGGAACGAGATATTTAATGCTCAAATTTTGAGCTATTTTACGTCTAATGACAGAACTCGAGATTTCGAGCTGCGTCACGTCAAGCAAATACACCTTGCCTGCTCCACATTCTTCCAATTCTGCCACAGTGCTGGCGAACTCGAAGCCCAATCGACGAAAAACGTCCTCTAGCTCAAAGCTTGAGTAGTCAGGTCGCTTCAAGACAACCATATGACAAAGCTCGGCAAGCTCGTCTGCTTTATACCAGGAATCCAAACCCAAGGCTGAATCGGTACCAATTGCCATTACGATTGGCGAGTTCCCACCCTTCGAGAGCTTGCTTAGAGTGGTAAAAGAGTCACTCACACCCTCTCTCTCAAGCTCGCAGGCGTTCACAGCAAGGCGGGCGTCGCCTTCTACTGCGGCCTGAATCAAAGACAGACGAGCTTCAGCCGACACGTTTAGCTGGGATTTATGAAGAGGAATCTTACACGGAACAATATCTACACAGCGACCCGAGAACGCCTCAGAAAGCTCCGTTGCGATTCTTAGATGCCCGATATGAATCGGGTCAAAGCTGCCACCGAAAATAATCTTCATTAATGACTAACTACGCACGTGCCCGTCACCAAGAACAACATACTTCTCTGATGTTAGCCCCTCAAGACCAACTGGCCCGCGCGCATGAATTTTATCCGTAGAAATTCCAATCTCCGCCCCCAGCCCGTATTCAAACCCATCCGCAAAGCGCGTAGAGGCGTTAATCATCACCGAGCTCGAGTCAACACGAGTCAAAAACTCACGACCACGAGTGTAATTCTCTGTAACGATAGAGTCGGTGTGGTGCGAACCATAACGATTAATATGCGCTATCGCCTCATCAAGCGAACTGACAACCTTAATCGACAGTATTGGCGCCAAATATTCCGTTTCCCAATCCTGCTCAGTTGCTGCAACGCAATTGGAAAGAATCGCTTGCGTTTTCGAGCATCCGCGAAGCTCAACACCTATGTCGTTATATGCAGCTTCTAAACGCGGAAGAAGCTCTTTCGCCCTTGCTGCGTCAACGAGCAAGGTTTCCATCGTATTGCATGTACCGTAACGATGGGTCTTCGCATTAATCGCTATGCTCTGTGCTTTTTCCGCGTCTGCAAACTCATCAAGATAGACGTGACAAATCCCATCCAGATGTTTAATCACGGTTACTTTTGAATCACGACTGATACGCTCGATCAAGCCCTTGCCTCCGCGAGGTACAATGACATCAACATACTCAGGCATGGTAATCATCTCACCTACTGCCGCACGATCAGTCGTCTCGACTACCTGCACAGCTGTCTCGGGCAGACCTGCTATTTTGAGCCCCTCTGCAATACACGCTGCCACAGCTTGATTCGAATGAATCGCCTCGGAACCACCACGAAGAATCGTTGCATTACCGGACTTAATACAAAGACTTGCAGCCTCAACCGTTACATTCGGTCGCGACTCATAAATGATACCAATCACGCCAAGCGGTACACGCATTTTGCCCACTTGAATACCGGAAGGCATGTATTTCAAATCGTTTATAACGCCGATAGGGTCAGCGAGCGCTGCAACTTGCTTGAGACCTTCGATCATTGTGTCGATTCTACCGACGGTCAGCTCCAAGCGATCGAGCATGGCCGGTTCGAGCCCATTCGCCTTTCCATTTTCTAGATCTTGCTGATTCGCCGCGACCAAATCAGCACGACGCTGATCCAGTATTTCTGCGGTTGCTAATAAAGCGCGATTTTTCTTTGCAGTGCTTACCGCGCCCATCTCCGCAGCAGCAGCACGAGCCGATTGGCCCAGATCAGACATATATTCTTTTACGTTCATGAGTGTCTCTAACAGAATTACATCAAGGCAAGGCCTTGCCGTGAAATCGAAAAGAGCGATTATACGCGCCTCTAACCAGAATGACGAATCCATAATTTACGCAAAAACAAACGCATATACATATTCCAAAAAGATACGACCAGATTGCCTTGAAAGGTTTTTTAGGAATAAATGCTTCTGGTATAGTGCGCCAATCAAATATCGATCATTTCGTCTTAGCTATGAGATACAAACACTATGTCTGACCACAAAATGACGCACCTAAAGCAACTCGAAGCCGAGAGCATCCACATTATTCGAGAAGTTGCGGCAGAATTCGACAACCCCGTTATGCTTTATTCCATTGGCAAAGATTCAGCGGTGATGCTGCATCTCGCCAGGAAAGCTTTCGCCCCAGGAAAACCGCCATTCCCATTAATGCACGTAGACACGACTTGGAAGTTTAAAGAAATGATCACGTTTCGCGAGGAAACAGTCGCGAAGTACGGGTTCGATCTGATCGTCCATACCAATCAAGAAGGTGTTGATGCAGGCGTGGGTCCGTTCACTCACGGGAGCGCGAAGCACACAGACATCATGAAAACCCAGGCGCTTAAACAAGCATTGAACAAGTATAAATTTGATGCTGCTTTCGGTGGTGCTCGCCGCGATGAAGAGAAATCTCGTGCAAAGGAGCGCGTGTATTCATTTCGTGACGAAAACCACCGCTGGGATCCCAAAAACCAGCGTCCAGAGCTTTGGAACATTTACAACGGCAAAATCAATAAAGGAGAGAGTATTCGAGTATTCCCCCTCTCAAACTGGACAGAGCTAGATATCTGGCAATATATCCACCTTGAGGGCATTGAGCTCGTTCCACTTTACTTCGCAGCCAAGCGTCCAGTCGTCGAGCGCGATGGCACACTCATTATGGTCGACGATGATCGCATGCCGCTCAAAGAGGGCGAAGTCCCAGAGATGAAATCAGTTCGATTCCGCACCCTTGGCTGCTATCCGCTTACTGGCGCAGTAGAGTCAGAAGCCGCCACACTGACGGACATCATCCAGGAAATGCTGCTTACAACAAGCTCAGAACGCCAAGGTCGCGTTATCGACCATGATCAGGCTGGCTCAATGGAGCAGAAGAAACGCGAAGGCTATTTTTAGGCGTTGTTTAAGACGCTCAAGCAACCAATTCAAGATGGACAAGGCCGTTATCGGCCAAACTAGAGAGTATTACATGTCACACCAATCCGAATTAATTAGTGAAGACATCAACGAATATCTAAAGCAACACGAGCAAAAAGAGCTTCTACGCCTTCTTACTTGCGGCAGTGTTGACGACGGCAAAAGCACCCTCATCGGTCGACTCCTTCACGACTCGCAAATGATTTACGAAGATCAGCTCGAAGCGATTCGCAAAGACAGCGTTAAAAGCGGCACAAACGAAGGCGAGATAGATCTCGCTCTTCTTGTTGATGGCTTACAAGCAGAGCGCGAGCAAGGTATTACAATCGATGTCGCGTATCGCTATTTTTCAACGGCCAAGCGCAAGTTTATTATTGCTGACACCCCTGGACACGAGCAGTATACGCGTAACATGGCGACAGGCGCTTCGACCGCCGATCTCGCAATCATATTGATTGATGCTCGCCAAGGAGTGCTCACCCAAACTCGACGCCATAGCTTCATCGCATCTTTATTAGGGATCAAGCACGTCGTTGTGGCCATCAACAAAATGGATCTTGTTGATTATAATGAAGGCCGTTATAACGAGATAAAAGACGACTACCTTAGCTTTACCTCTCAACTGGGTATGCATGACATTCGTTTTGTACCCATCTCAGCGCTGAAAGGCACGAACGTTCTGACGAATAGTGAGCTTACTCCGTGGTTCAAGGGCGAACCTTTAATGCAGATCCTCGAGAACGTAAAGGTAGCCGACGACAAAAACTTTAAAGACTTCCGACTTCCTGTTCAGTATGTAAATCGCCCCAACCTAAACTTTCGAGGATTCTGCGGCACGATTGCGTCCGGGGAAATCAACAAAGGTGACGAAGTCATCGCTCTTCCCTCGAACAAGCGAAGTACCGTGAAATCAATTGTTACCTATGATGGCGACATAAGCAGCGCCTTTGCAGGACAGGCAATTACGCTCACACTAAACGATGAGATTGACGTTTCGCGCGGCGACACTTTAGTTAAATCAGACAGTATTCCTAGCGTTAGCCAAAGCTTTTTAGCCAACATTGTCTGGATGAGCGAAGACGCAATCTCACCAGGAAAGCTAATCGATATTAAGCTAGGTTCAAGCACATCATCAGGATCTATTCGAAGAATTGAACATGCCGTTGATGTAAACACATTTGAAGAGCAGCCGGCGACAGAACTCAACCTGAACACAATCGCGAAGTGCGAACTTATGCTCAGTCAACAAGTGGTTTTTGACCCTTATGATCAAAGCAAGTACACCGGCTCATTCATTCTAATCGACCGACTTAGTAACGTAACGGTGGGCGCAGGAATGATCGTTGAAGAAACTGATCATTCAGCTAGTGATGATTGGACTCCGGTAACCGCTGATGAAAAAACGCGTCGCTACGGCCATACCGGCAGAACTATTCTGGCCACTGGCTCAAAAGGTAATGAGCTTGCAAGAGCGATAGAACGACGCCTCTTCGATGCTGGTAAAACCACCATTTGCATTAGCGCAGACGAATTGAGCTCGGAAGCACTGAATAAATGTGCACAAGCATTGAATAATGCAGGACTCATCGTCGTGGTCGCAGCCCAAGACCTAAAAGATTTTGATGACAAGGTTTCAGCTGACTCAGAAGCTGATATCATTGCCGCCCTCAAAAATCTTTAATCATGCGGGCTGAGGTTACTTCTTCAACCTCAGCCCGACACGACCTGCTAAGCGTTTTAAAAGGGCATTATGGCGATTCGCAACCTTGTTTTTCATAAACTTACTCGCTGGCAAGACGACCAGCCCTCCTCGATTACTCACGGGGCTTTAATAGATTCCCCTAACGCAGACCACCAAGCGCTTTTTAGCCAATTTAAAAAACTATTCCAGTTTAGAGCAGGCAAACTGTTCGGTGAATTTAACAGCGAGAGCGCAGAAAGCCACTTCAAGCCCTGGCTACAAGAAGTAATCAATGGCAGCTTAAGCTTTCTAAGCTTTAGTGAAAAATATCTCAGCCAGCTAAAAGAGTTAGTTGATAAGACGCCCGAATCTGTGGAACGGCATGTACTGATGATCGACGAGGATCACGCAGACGGCGATCGTTTCTGGATCTTCCTTTTGGAAGATTCAAGCGGCTTGATGCTTGAAAGTGACCAAAACCTGAGCACAGTTGATTATCTGAACACATCCAAGCTGGAGCTAGCAGTAAAGGTCGACGCAACTTCTTGGCAATCAGGAGATGGTCATTCTCCGTACCTTACAGTTATAAAGGGCCGCGGCGCGGCAAAACTCGGTGAAGCTTTCGTTCAAAGCATCGGCTTCCAAAGCAGTATAGACACACAAAAAGAAACCGAAACACTGATGGAAGTGCTTGCTAGTTACACCAAGGACAGCTCACCGGAAGAGTCGACACAGGTCAGACAACGCGCTTATGATTTTTGCGTGGAACAGCAGCAGCTTGGCGAGGCAGTTCCCTTGACAGAGTTGTCTGGTTATCTAGATGAAAATCAACCCTCTCGCTTTGCGCAATATGCAGAAGAGCGCGCGCGCATCGCCCCGGAGAAAGAGCTTCGCCCTGATACACGCAAACTAAAGCACCTCGTGCGAATGTCGGGCAAAGGAAATGGTTTAAGCCTCTCTTTCTCTTCTGATCTTTTTCAGCAAACAATCCTCTACGACGAACAGTCTGACACGCTCACGATTACATCGATTCCTAAAACATTAAAAAAACAACTAACCGAATATCTAAAAGAAAAACAAGACTAACAAGTGTCTGATACGGAATGACAACAGGATCACGCGCTAAAGGCCATGCCGTGTGTATAATGCAGCAACTTTTAGCGCGAACTTACACTAAAAACAATGAAATCGCTTAGA
Source organism: Oleiphilus sp. HI0079 (assembly GCF_001635105.1). Taxonomy (NCBI): domain Bacteria; kingdom Pseudomonadati; phylum Pseudomonadota; class Gammaproteobacteria; order Oceanospirillales; family Oleiphilaceae; genus Oleiphilus; species Oleiphilus sp. HI0079. The sequence continues at coordinate 2,447 of NZ_LWFT01000462.1, read as the reverse complement.
TTAACCATTCTTACTCTCGCCCTTGCCTTCTTAAGCGGCTGCGCCGCAATCACAATTACCGAGAGCGGCGACCCAGACTTCTTATATCGCCCTCATTATAAAGAAAGTAAACCGTTCTTCTTTTGGGGTATGTTGGGCGAACACCGCGTGAACACGCAAGAAATTTGTCGCGGCCGGCCAGTTGTGCAAATGCAAACAAAATTTGAGCCGATGGACATTCTCTACGCCACAATAACGCTCGGTATCTATATGCCACGAACGGCAAAAGTCTGGTGCGAAAGAAAGGTTGTAGCGGAATGAAACTAATTCAAGCGATTTATAAAGCCCCGAAACGCTTAACGCCGATTATTTGTGCAGCATGCCTGCAAGCTTGCGCGGTGATCCACTTTGAAAACGGGCCAGTCGTGCCTGATCCAAGCCCTGACATCGGCTTTGACTGGACGCTTGGCTTGCTCTCAGACTCTGATGCAATGCCAAATTTACAATACGATGCCGCAAGCAGCATCCGTTATCGTCGCTGGTATCACCACGCGATATTTTCACTAGCAGAAATCAGCAACCCACTTCAGTTGAAAGTCGATTGTTCAGGCCTTGAATGGAACCAAATTACTACCGAAGTCACACCAACAGACTTCATCGTCGGGCTGACCGACAATATCCTGCTATACAACGCAAATTCGTGGGCTCTCGATCTCTGGTCTCCCTGGAGCATTGAGTACTCTTGCAGAGACCGGCGCCGATAAGAATTTTTAGCTAAAAGGCCTTTTTATACGCTTTTACAACTAAACCAAAAAGCAAGATCGCACTCAAACCCAAGCCCAACCCCATGCCACTCCAGACACCAACGGGCCCAAACTTCTCACCCAAAAAATATGCAGCAGGGAAACCTAGCCCCCAGTAACTAATTGTCGCAACAATAGTTGGAGACGCCCCAAGCTTAAAGCCTCGGAGCACTCCCATAAGCACAACTTGCCAACCGTCAACCAACTGAAAAAGCGCACCGACAAAAAGCATTAAGCTTGCAGTTGCTAGCAGAGACTCGAACTCCTGTACTGCGAGCTCATCATCCACAAAAAAAGCAACTAGCATATCCGGCAATAACCAAAACACTAGCCCAGCGCACGTCGCAGTTACACTCGCAATCACCAAACCATATTGAATAATCTGTCTAGTCTCGTGCGGGTTTCCTGCGCCGAAATGCTTCCCCACCTTGACCGATACAGCCTGCGACAAACCTAAGGGCAGCATGAACGAAAGCGTCACGCATTGCAGAACAATTTGATGCGCTGCCAGAGCATGAGCCCCCATCGCACCCACCAATAACGCAGCCGCTGAAAACATTCCGACCTCCATCGCATGCGCGATGGCAATTTGCAATCCAAGCCGATAGGTCTCAATCACACTAGAAACCCGAAAATGCTTCCAGTCACGCCAAAATTTGAAAGGCTTGAATGCCTCTTTCTGATAGATAAAAACAGCCATCGCTACGGCCATCATAATTGAGACGATCAACGTTCCAGCTGCGACGCCCTGCACTCCCATTTCAGGAAGCCCGAAGCTACCAGTCATTAATGCATAGCTAATTGGATAGTTGGATGCCGCTGCAAGAATGCTAACCGGCAAAACAGCACTTGAATCCCCCAACCCTAGAGCCAAGCTTCTCAAAAGAATAAAGCAAAATGCCGGTAACAACGCCCAAACCACCACATCAAGATAAGCGGTGGTAATCGGCAGAATATTTGGATCTTGACCAAGGGCAAGTAAAATCGGCGTCGCGTTCACAATCAGCAAGCCAAACACCAGAGACAATATTAAGACCGAGCAGACACCTGAGAGCAGCGCGGTGTGTATGCCCTCCGCTTTATTTTGACCAAATTCAAAAGCAATAAGATTGGCTGTAGCCGTCAGCACACCTATGCCAACGATATGAAAAAACTGGAACACCATGGTCCCCAAAGCCCCGCCTGCAAGGACCTCGACACCAAGTTTTCCAAGCAAGACCGTATCGACGAACCCCATTGAGGCAAACGCCAACTGACCAACGATCATTGGCAATGCCAACTTAACCAGCTTTGTGATCACTCGCTCGGATTATCCAGTCTATCTGCGCGAACTCGCGCATACCATTGTGAAGGATTGATGATTTCGCCGTCGTCTGGCGAAACGGGAGGATAGTCCAATTCATGCTCATGACAATATTTGGCGATGTTCGGGTGCGCCCAACGAAAGAATGTCCGCTCATACTCATGGCGATCAAGCCGAGGTCTATCGTACATTCCCGCTGACTGCCTCTGCCGCTGAGCTTCACTAAGAATAATCGCTGCCGCTACAGACACATTGAACGATTCAACCATTCCCATCATAGGTATAATAATATGCCTGTCGACAAGTTCAGCTGCCTCATCGCTTACACCTTGTTTTTCATTGCCAACTAGGATCGCACAAGG
>NZ_LWFT01000461.1:0-323 GCF_001635105.1 Oleiphilus sp. HI0079 | reverse complement strand
ATTCGAGTTCTGCGGCGCTGTGGACGGGGCTCGCACCATGCTTGGATAGTACGCTACTAAGTAGAGCATGNNANGCTTGCCAGTCTTGCGATTTGCTTACGGTAACAGACTCTTTCTTTGCTTTGTTTATTAACCATTTCCGGCCTTTTGAGATCTTTGGGCGAGCCTTGAGATCGATCACGCTTGATAGGTCTCTGCGCGACAAAGTTGCACCTTCTTTCATCAGGGCATACAAATCATCTTGATACATCGAGCGTTGAAAAACATGAGGGATCGCTTTATAGCGAAGCGATACACAGCCGTCTTTTTTGCAGAAATTCGTG
>NZ_LWFT01000460.1:0-270 GCF_001635105.1 Oleiphilus sp. HI0079 | reverse complement strand
AGTCCATCGCACTTTGCGTCGAGGCTCTTCGAGACGACAAGAAGATTCTCTTCGCTGGAAATGGCGGTAGCGCTTCAGATGCACAGCACCTCGCAGCCGAGCTTGTTGGTCGGTATCGCTATGACCGGGAATCGCTCGCTGCGATTGCCATCACCACCGACACCTCGGCGCTCACTGCGATCGGAAATGATTATGGCTATGAGGACGTGTTCTCGCGCCAGCTTTCGGGCCTAGGCCAGGAAGGTGATGTACTGGTAGCCATCTCTACCT
>NZ_LWFT01000459.1:0-319 GCF_001635105.1 Oleiphilus sp. HI0079 | reverse complement strand
TAGTATTCTGTCTGACATTCCAAAGGCGCTCCCTTCGTTAGGGCGTGCAGATAAATTGCAGCGTCGCGCCTCTAATGTCGGGTTTGATTGGGACAATATTGACGATGTGTTTGCCAAGCTCGAAGAAGAAATTGGTGAGATACGCGAGGTTATTCAGGACGCAAAGGACAAGAGTTTCCGAGAGCCTGATATTCATGCAAGGCTTACGGATGAAGTGGGTGATTTGCTGTTTTGTGGCGTTAATCTAGCGCGTTTTCTGAAGGTAAATCCCGACGAGGCATTGCGTGGCTGTAACGATAAATTCACCCGGCGCTTTAAT
>NZ_LWFT01000458.1:0-291 GCF_001635105.1 Oleiphilus sp. HI0079 | reverse complement strand
GCAATACCGACTATTACAGTTTGCTTCGGATCCGGGCATTCAACGATTTAACAAATCGTGCAAAGCCAGGCATTTTCATCTATGCCACAGTTTGGTTTGCGATCGCTTTTGCGCTCGATATATACGAACAAAGCACGCTGTTTTTTCATATTAATAGCGGCTTGATCATCGCATTCTTTTTCATCCGACTAACGCACCTTTTATTTCGCAGCAAAGTCGACAAAGACAATGTCGCAAAGCTTGAAGGCATCCTGGTCGCTAGCATTTTGCTCGGTGCGTTGCACTGGGGAG
>NZ_LWFT01000457.1:0-278 GCF_001635105.1 Oleiphilus sp. HI0079 | reverse complement strand
ACGGAACACGCCCATTCAGCAGTTTTTGCTTGTACATGAAGATGGCGCGTGGCTCACCATTGATGCGCAAGAAGAGTATGTTGTAGAGCCAAATCGGCTGATGTTGTTTCAAGAGGGTAACGAGCCGCTCATTGAAATTTATGGAGGCCGCAATGCAGAGCTTCGGTTTTCGATGCTGCGAGAATACCGCAACGCGCTTAACGCCTCTGTGGAGGACCAAGGCGCGTCAAAAAGCTTGTTTATCGACTTCTCCATTTATTCACTACCTATTTCCGAGC
>NZ_LWFT01000456.1:0-281 GCF_001635105.1 Oleiphilus sp. HI0079 | reverse complement strand
GGTTCTCAGCAAAACTGACTGGTGATCTTGTGAATGGATGCCATTACTTGCTCACATATAGCCGGGTTAGTGGCATCGGCATGTGGCGGCATGAGCTGGGAAAGCACACAAGGCTATTACAAAGCGATCAACGAAGGCGTTAAAAACCATCTCGGCGGCCTGCACTCCGCCAAAATCGCCATGGTGAGTGTCGACTTTGCTGAAATAGAAGCATTACAGATGCAAGACAATTGGCAACAAGCGGGTGAAATACTCGCAAGTGCTGCGGTATCGGTCGAGGC
>NZ_LWFT01000455.1:0-392 GCF_001635105.1 Oleiphilus sp. HI0079 | reverse complement strand
GAGTCGAGACTGAACATCAATTCATCTTCACGTTTGTTCAAAGCTACAATAATCGAAAACAATGGCTTGTCTGAATACTGCATTAGGCGACACTCCCACTATGTACTGCATTTAGGCGAAAGCTGAAAAAAACAACCGGACTTATCCGATTAACGAGATTACTAATAGGCACCTCTGCCAAATAGAACAACCGGAACGGTAGACAGCAAAATCTTAATGTCCTTCATCCAGCTCTGCTCTTTGATGTATCGAATATCCAATGACACTTGTTCTTCAAACGTCGTGTCAGCGCGTCCAGAAACTTGCCACAAGCCAGTTAACCCAGGAAGGATCTGTAGTCTTTGACGCGCAGTCATCGAATAAATATCTGTTTCCTGAACCAAAGCCGGTCT
>NZ_LWFT01000454.1:0-620 GCF_001635105.1 Oleiphilus sp. HI0079 | reverse complement strand
CAAACTCATTACTAAAACAGAAACGAGACGCGCCCCAAATGCGAGAATCTTAGTGTTCACGGTAACCATTTTAACTCTCCTGAATCGAATTTTTTGTGTATTGAACTCGTGTAATTCGAGCGAAAATCTGCCGCCCAAGAGGACAATTACGTCCCGCTAGCGCCTTTGGATTGGCCGTATAGCAAGCGAACCACCAATATAAATGAATTCCACTAAATTACGCACATTTCGTTAAATATCGTGACATTTCTGTGATCCGCATTATTCCAGCCCTGCGTAATCTTCCCCGAGCGCTCTGAAACACATTGTAAAACCGCGATCGACAAACGTCGGTTCCCAAATTATGGCCCTGCACCTTTTACAGAGGTGCTAAACGAAATTACAAAAGGAAACGAATCATGAGCCTTCTATCCGCTAAAGCAAAACTTAAACGTTGGGCACCTGCCCTCGTACTTGGTGCTATCCCGTTCATTACGGCATGCAGTGATAACGACAACCCTGCACCAGCACAGAATATCGTTGAACTTGTCCAATCAAACGACGATTTCGACACCCTTGAGCAGCTCGTTGTCGATAATGGCCTAGCAGGCACCCTCGCCTCTGACGGTCCATTCACCGTG
>NZ_LWFT01000453.1:0-8393 GCF_001635105.1 Oleiphilus sp. HI0079 | reverse complement strand
GTTTTTATTGTCCTTGGCGCTCTCGTCATCTTGTTAGTCTCTCGCCGCAAAAAAAGCCCCAGCGAGGTTGAGAAAACCAAACAAAACTCGGGGTCTTCGAGAGGCAATTCAGTTGCAGAGTTATTAGAAAAATACTCTGATGACTGAGCTCCTGCATTTAAATATCGACTTAAAGAAATGAATTCATGACATATTTTTGGATTATCGCGCTGATTTCATGCGCATTCGCTTTGGTACTTGTTTTTTGGCCATGGGTTCAACGTCGACAGCTTGAGGCTGCAGCTGGAAAACTGAGTAATGAAGAGCGAATTAGAGCAAACGTTAGAATACATAAAGAGCGTTTAAGGGAGCTTGCGTCTGAGAAAAATGCTGGCCGGATAAGCGATGAGCAGTTTGACGCGCTAAAACAGGAGCTGGAAGACAATCTACTTGCGGATGCAGAGATAAACGCAGCGGCAGAACTCTCACAATCAAATCGGTCCACGTTAATTGGATTGACCTTTACAAGCCTACTTATTGTTGTTGGCACTGCGTATCTCTACACCAAATGGGGAGCATACGATCAGGTCGAGCAGCATGTAAGCAGTCGCTTTAGCGACGCTGAGTTAGCATCGGCTCAAGCGATGGCAGAGGCGGGTGATGCGCGCGGTTTGCTGCTGCAGCTCCGCGATAAGCTCCGTAATTCGCCGAACAACATTGAGGGGTGGAGTCTGCTCGCAAGCTCATCAATGAATGCGCAGATGTTCGATATCGCCATTGAGGCCTATGATCAGTTAATTCTCATTGAGCAAGAACCGAAAGCTAAGGCGGCTCTCTATGGCCTTAAGGCTCAGGCCTTGTACTTTAATGGCAGCGCTTTAAATTCAGAGCAAGTTCGTCGTGCAAGTGCTAATGCATTTGAAATCAATAAAGACGAGACAAACACGCTCGGATTACTGGCTATCGCAAGCTTCGAGGCGCGCGACTTTGAGGCTGCTATTAAATATTGGAAGAGGATTTTGGATGTCTTTCCAGAGCATCCTTCAAAAGATTCAATTCGCCTCGGTATTGAGTCCGCGCAGCGAGCAATCGGAGCGGGTGAGCAAACAACTCTTCGCGCTCAGCAAGATGGCGACGATCAGCAGATCGATAAACAAGTAGACGGGGTTGGCGGCATTTCGGTCGTGCTCTCGATTGCACCAGATGTTGTCAAATCACTGTCTGGTAAAGAGCAGGTCGTGATTTTTGCTAAGGCGCAGCAAGGGCCTCCAATGCCGCTTGCTGTGGCTCGTTATAGTCCTAGCGAGCTACCTGAGGCCATTGTACTAAACGATCGTTTAGCGATGATGCCGGAGCTCAAGATATCGTCTTTCGAATTAGTTGATCTCACTGCGCGTATTACTTCGGGAGGGGTAGAGCGACAGTCAGGAGACTACGAGGTGACGGTGAGAGGCGTTGCTGTTGGCCAAACAAGTCCCACGCCGTTGATGATGCAGATTAGCGGTGCTGATAAGATTTTAGAAAACTAGAAGAGACCAGAGGGTATATATGAAAAAGGTTGTTGTTATTGGTGCTGGCACAATGGGGGCTGGGATTGCGCAAACGTTTGCCGTTTCAGGCTTGCAGGTTGTTCTGAAAGACGTTGCTCAAGAAGCAGTGGAGCGAGGCATCGCAACGATAGAAAAAGGTCTTTCTCGTCTCGTTTCTAAAGAGAAGATTACACAAGCCGAAGCGAATGCCGTAATGAGTAATATCACCGGCGTAACGGATAACTCGACCGTCGCTGATGCTGATTTGATTGTCGAAGCCGCTGTTGAAAACATGGCTATAAAGAAGCAGATTTTTGCTGAGCTAGATGCGGTTTGTGGTCAGGATACTATTTTCGCAACCAACACTTCGTCGTTATCGATTACCGAGGTCGCCGCTGCAACGACACGCCCCGACCGGTTTCTGGGCATGCATTTTTTCAACCCTGCGCCAGTTATGAAGCTTGTTGAGTTGATCAAAGGCATTGCGACATCTGAAGAAACCTTTGCTGCAGTTAAAGACTTAACAAGTGCACTTGGCAAAACGCCGGTAGAGGTTGCCGAAGCACCGGGCTTTGTTGTTAATCGGATTCTGATACCGATGGTCAATGAAGCTGTCGGTATTTTTGCGGAGGGAGTTGCAAGCGCCGAAGATATAGACGCGGCAATGAAGTTGGGAGCAAACCATCCAATGGGACCGTTAGCGCTTGGTGATTTAATCGGTCTTGATGTCTGTCTTGCGATTATGGATGTGTTGTACGAAGAGTTTGGTGATTCGAAGTATCGCGCTCATCCTCTGTTGAAAAAATACGTTCGCGGAGGAAGGCTTGGTCGTAAATCAGGAAGCGGTTTTTATACCTATTCATAAAACAGGCTGTTCTGACGGGGCTCAAGCCCCGTTTTTGTTTGCTTTAATCCAGTCGTAAAGTAATATCGTTAACATTTATTCCACAGCCAATCTAAAAATAACTAAGGAGAGCTGATTGTGAATTTAGAGACTTTACTTGCCCACTTTGAGGATAAGGTGGTCAACCCTGTTGGTGCGTCCCGCGCTCGAAACAAACTTCTTGGTTCCGGATATATTGCCGGCTTAAAAGCGCTCGTGAGCGTTCTTAAGATTCCCAAGCCAACCGTTCTATCCGGTAAAAATTCTTCCGTTAAATTGTGCGAAAGCATTGCGGGGTTTGGTCTTAAAAAGACGCTTATTGTTACGGACCGACCTTTATACGAGCTCGGTTTGCTCGAGAAAATACTTACGACACTGGAGAAGCATGGTGCAAGCTATGAATTGTTTACGGATGTCGAGCCAGACCCAACATTTAAAGTGGTTGAGCAAGGGCTTAGAACGTACAGACAAGCAAATTGTGATTCGGTTCTTGCGGTCGGTGGCGGGTCCTCGATTGATAGTGCAAAAGTGATCGCCTTAGCCGCATCAAATCAGGTAGAGCCACAAAAGTTGGTCGGTATATTGAAAGCCAAATCGGCATCTGCTCCATTTTTTTGTATACCGACCACCGCAGGTACGGGCTCGGAGGTCACCATCGGTGCAGTGATTTCGGATGATAAAACGCATCAAAAAGAACTCGTCATCGAGACCAAAATCGTCCCGTTAATGGCGGCGCTTGATCCGGAGCTGATGAAAGGTTTGCCGCCTGCAATAACGGCTGCAACAGGAATGGACGCATTGACGCATCTAGTCGAGTCATTCTTAAGTACGATGGCGAACGACGAGTCGAGCTATTATTCCAAAGCTGGTATTAAGTTAGTGTTCGACAACCTTCCAAAAGCCTTTAAGTCTGGCGGCAATATTACGGCGCGTGAGAATATGGCACTCGCTTCATTTTACGGAGGGTTGACGATTAACATCTCAGGCCTTGGTTATGTGCATGCGTTTGCGCATCAAATTGGCGCTCGGTATGGAATTCCGCACGGTTTGGCAAACGCAAAAGTCTTGCCGCATGTGCTGCGATTCAATTTGCCATTTGTCACCAGTCGACTTGCCGATCTCGCTGAGACGATCGGTGTTGCCAAGTCTAGTGCTAGCACGATGGATAATGCGCAAGCGTTTATAGCGGCTGTTGACAGGCTAATCGAAACAGTGGGTATTGATCCGCAAATTCCGGCACTTCAGCTGAAGGATTTTCCGGCGATCCGGCGCGCTGCTTTTAAAGAAGCAAACTCGACTTACGCTGTCCCAGCCTATATGTCTGCTGATGATGCCCAAAGCTTAATGCTTAGTTTGGCGAAATCAAAAGTGAATAAACGTAGTGCGTAGGTTTGGTTAGCTATTGATCAGGGCTTGCTCTGAGTGCGTGTGTCACTAGATCATAAACCATGAATACGAAGAGGTAGAGTCGTGTTTAGTCAACAATCTGGTGCTGACGCACGCAAAGGGCCGGCGAGATCGAGTGGATGGGAGGTATTTCGCACCTTCTTGGTTTTGGGCTGCACATCGTTTGGCGGTCCGGTTGCACATATTGGGTTCTTTAGAGAGGCTTTTGTTGCTAAGCGAAGGTGGCTGGATGATGCGACATTCTCTAGTTATCTGGCTTTGTGCCAATTTATTCCTGGTCCTGCCAGCAGTCAGCTTGGCATGGCTGTTGGCTATCACCGCGCGGGCTTTATTGGCGCCTTCTCGGCGTGGCTGGCATTTACGCTTCCTTCTGCGATCTTACTCGCGACTTTTGCTGTTGTATTAGGCTACGATTCGAACTGGATGTCTGGTGGCGTGGTGCATGGGTTAAAGCTCGTCGCTCTTGCCGTCGTTATACACGCTTTTCTTGGCATGCAGAAAAGCTTAGCACCGGATGTTAAGCGGATCTTATTAATGATGTTAAGCGCGGCCGTATTTGTTTTCTGGCAGAGTATTTTTGCACCGATTGCCGTCTTGGTGGTGGTCGGTGTGATATGTGCAATCGTCAAGATGGGCGAGACCGAAAGCGAGAGTGCGGCGCCACCCACGTCGTCTGACAGCCAGCGCATAGCCACGCCATATCGTATTGCATATGTGATGCTTGCTTTGTTTCTGAGCGGTTTCGTTGCGCAATGGTTTGCAGACGGCCAAATCCTTGATCAGTTTCTAGCTTACTATCGCGCGGGTTCTCTGGTATTCGGTGGCGGGCACGTTGTGTTGCCTTTACTAGAGACTGAAATTGTCGGCTCTGGGTGGGTTAACAGGGATACGTTTCTAGCGGGTTATGGCGCAGCACAGGCAGTGCCCGGACCTTTGTTTACGTTTGCTTCGTTTTTGGGCGCATCTCATGAGGTTGGTGTAAATGGATATCCCGGAGCCTTGCTCGCTACAGTTGCGATATTCCTGCCTTCGTTTTTGCTTTTGTTTGGGGTGCTTCCGTTTTGGCAAAGTCTGCAACATCATCAGCGTATCAAAGCAGCCTTGTGGGGTGTTAACGCGGCCGTTCTCGGTTTATTGCTGGCGACAATTTTTGATCCTATTTTGACGCAGACCATTAGCGGTTTTTCGGACGTGTTATTTGCCGCTACCGCGTTTGCCTTACTGTATTTTGGGCGTGTCTCCGTCGTTTTGGTTGTGCTTTGTGGGGGAGCATTAGGAGGCGCAATCCTTTGACCTCAGGGCTGATAGCAAACGCTATCCCTTCGCGCTGTGCAGATGTGTCAACGGACTGGCTGGCTTTCAAAAGCTAACCAGTGCTTTAGGGTCAGCGAGCTTGGCAAGTTAGGGCGGGTAAGCGCTCCTATACTGAAGCTTGATTATTTGGGCTGTGCATCAAGACTTTGTCCTGTGACGCCTGTGCTATCCGCTCCCATTAAATACAGATAGAGCGGCATAATGTCCTGCGGCGCTTTGATCGACATCGGGTTCTCAGCAGGATAGGCGCTTGCACGCATGTTCGTGCGAGTAGCTCCCGGATTGATGACATTAAACTTAATAAAGTCGTCGTCAGCATCGTGTTCATCTGCAAGTATTTGAGCAAGGCCTTCGGTCGCGAATTTGCTGACTGCATACGCTCCCCAAAATGCGCGACCTTTTCTACCGACGCTTGAGCTAGTGAAGACAACCGAAGGTTCATCCGCCGCGCGCAGCAACGGTATCATGGTTTTCACCAGCAAAAAATTAGCATGTACATTTACTTGCATGACCTTTTGCCATACTTCGGCTTCGTATTGTTCAATGGGCGTCATGGAGCCCAGCAAGCTTGCGTTGAGAACTAGGCCATCAAGTCGGCCGAATTCTTGATCGATTACGTCTGCTATCTTGTGGTAGTCCGTCTCTACTGCGCCTTCAAGGTTTACTGGAAGTATGGCAGGTTCTGGTAGGCCAGCCTCAACAATAGAATCGTAAACCGTCTCTAGTTTGGCCGTTGTTCGCCCCAGTAGCAGAATCGTTGCGCCGTACTTGGCAAAGGTCATAGCGATTTCTTTGCCAATGCCATCGCCAGCACCAGTGACGAGAATTACCTTGTCTTTCAATAACGTTTTCGGTGCTTGGTAATCTTGCATAGTGAATTCCCTTAACGGTTCGAACGGCGGCGCTGCGGAGTAAAATGTAGAACAAAATCTAAATCCGCAAACAAGCGCCAAATTTTAGGGGTAATGGCCGATTTTGTCATGCAGTAATCTGCGTTATCGTCTTCTGCTTGTGATTTAATGAAACATTAGAACAATAAACAAGGGAAGTATCATGGCTCAACAATCTATTTCGATGCATTTTAAGTTTAACAAGCCTTTAGCCACAGTATTTGAAGAGTTAAGTGACCACGAGCAGTTTGGTAAATTATGTGGAATTAACATGAAGCGCGTTAGAGACGGCTCCGATACGCCCAATGGTTTGGGGTCCGTTCGTAAGATCAATATCGGGCCTCTACCACCATTCGAGGAAACAATTACCGGCTTCAAAGAGAACAGCTTTATTGAATACAAGATTACGAAGGGAAGTCCCATAAAAAATCATGTGGGCACCCTGGAGTTTCGTGAGTCCGGCCAAGGTTGCGAGTTGGATTATGTGATTAAGCTTGAGTCTAAAATTCCGTTTACCACGAGCCTTATTAAGAACGTGTTGAAGCAGGGGATTAGTAAAGGTATTGGACAGTACGCCAACGCTTAACGCACCACTTGTTGGTTCGCGTAGCAGTATCGAATCCAACACTAAGACAAATGAAACGATTACGGGCATCGATGCGGCAGATGTAGGCTAGAGTCGCGTTTCAATTACGCTCTGTACCCGATCGACAGCGCGCGCACTCTCTAAACGATCTGGATGTTCACATCATTCGGCGTACTTCTTCGGTGCACTTCGTTCTATCTAATGATGAGTGTTGAGCCGGAAGTGAAGCTTGCACATTTAAAGAATGCGTTACTCTCCTAGAAACTTGGCAAATCTCGCCTATTTTGTTTAGCTAAATGAATGACTTCTATTATGAGTGGCTTTCACAAATGCTAAATAACGTAGTGCTGACCTTCTTTGTACTCTTGCTAGGCAGTCAGCATGCGTTTTCTGCGTTCCAGCATAAGCTGGAGGGCAGTTCCGGGATGGCGTCAAAAGAATCAGAGCAGCAACATAAAGACCAAGATACAGATCGCTACTTTGGGCGATACAGCTACTATATTGACCCGGTAGAGGCAAACACTGAATTGCTTGCAGAGAGTGCTTTTTTTTCCCGCGCCGCCTTTTTGTCTATTGAAGCTCGGCATATTGAGCAAGTGCCAAAAGACGATTTCCTTCGCGCACAGGTTAAATATGATTGGGGAAATACTGCATCAGACTACCGCTTCCGAGCAGGGCTTGCCTTTGCAGAGCATCGAGCAGAGCAAGCTAAGCGCCATTTGAATGGCGGGCTGCTCGGGCTTTCTGTCTATTTGCTCGATACCGCAAAAGTGGATTTCGACACGTCCCATGTTTCTGGTGATGGGTTTGTAATTAAAGAGTCGGAAGTGAATTTTAGGCAGGTCTTTACGGCTTACGAGAATGCCATCGCCTTTGAGCTTGGCGTGGGGTATGACGAATACGAAAGTCCCTTTATGCGGGTTGGGCGTAGAGCACATGGTTACTCGGAAAACGCGTGGGGCGGGAAGCTTGGTTGGTATTTTTTGCCCTCGCTGCAGTTCGGAATTGGCCATAGCTCGGAGAGCCGCGACTACCGCTACACGAACGACAGCAGTTCAAACAACACACTCCTGCTATACGGTGAATGGACACCGAACCTCGACCTGAGCTTATTTTTTGAGGGCTCTATGTCTCGAGAAATTATTGAAATTTCGAATGCGGATTTGGAGGTTACTGATGACCTAGCCAAGTTCGATGCGGGATTCAAAATACGCTTTTGAGTCTTTCTACTTTGCAAGGCCCAGTCTATGAAGCGCAGCTACGCTCACGTATCGAAGCACGTCACTGCTCGTGAGGTCACTTTACTCCAAGACCCGCCAAACTTTGTCTCTAATCATGTCTTAAGATACCTTGTAGAAACTTATCTTATTGCTCAGAGAGGTTGCTAGATCTCTCAGCGCGACTCCTTCTTCTTCAACAATGCTGGCGCTCTCGTTCAAGCTCTCTGCGTTGTCACTAATTGCGACAATGCTGCTGCTAAGATCCTCAGCGACATGTGCTTGTTGTTCACTGGCCGTTGCAACTTGCGTAGAGAGGGAAAGGATGTTCGCATTAAGAGCCGCTATTTTTTCAATCTCCGCGCCAGACTCTTCTGAGTGATCGTTACATTGCGCAGTTGAGTCTTTACTGATGTCCATCTTCTGACGCGCTGCGCCCGTGCTCAGCTGAAGAGCTTCGATCATCGTGTTTATTTCTTCTGTCGATACCTGAGTTCTCTGTGCGAGAGAGCGCACCTCATCGGCAACGACAGCAAAGCCCCTTCCTTGCTCGCCGGCACGCGCAGCTTCGATAGCAGCATTCAAGGC
>NZ_LWFT01000452.1:0-282 GCF_001635105.1 Oleiphilus sp. HI0079 | reverse complement strand
ATGCGTTTATTTGCCGGACTTCTTTCTGGCCAGTCCTTCGATACAGAATTAACTGGGGATGAGTCCCTCTCTAAGCGCCCGATGGAGCGCGTCGCAGGTCCTTTGAGACTGATGGGTGCAATGATTGAGACGGCTGAGGGTGGGCGCCCACCAATGAAAATTAAAGGCGCTCAGCGGTTAAAGGGTATGCACTATGATATGCCTATGGCAAGTGCTCAGGTTAAGTCTTGTTTGTTGTTGGCGGGTATGTACGCCGACGGCGAGACCAGCGTGACCGAACCC
>NZ_LWFT01000451.1:0-438 GCF_001635105.1 Oleiphilus sp. HI0079 | reverse complement strand
CTGTCTGCAGCAGAAATCCCTGTTGTAACACCCTCTGCAGCCTCAATAGAAACCGTAAAATTGGTTTGAAACTGAGCATGATTACTCGCCACCATCAACGGCAAACCTAGGAACCTACAACGCTCCTGCGTCAACGTAAGACAAATAAGACCCCGAGCATGAGTCGCCATGAAATTTATATCTTCTGGACGCACTTGTTCCGCAGCAATGACCAGATCGCCCTCATTTTCGCGATCCTCATCATCCATCAAGATCACCATTTTGCCCTGACGAATATCTTCTACCAGCTCTTCAACAGTGTTGAGCTTCATTCAACCTCCGGTTCAACCGTGCATACTCAGCACGACGATGTATTAAACTTTATAGCCATTACGAGCCAAAAATGCCTCGTCTAATGCTGGCTTTTCTTTTGACTCTGCTAACTGACCTACTTGCAAA
>NZ_LWFT01000450.1:0-439 GCF_001635105.1 Oleiphilus sp. HI0079 | reverse complement strand
TAATATGTGGTTTGGTTTGACGACGCGAACACGATCTGTCTACGCATCAAAAGAGCGTGTAAACCTTGCAGAAATTCAGCGTTATGAAGATTTGGCAGATCCAAAGTGGAAAGGCCGGATCTGCACGCGCAGCGGAAAGCACCCATACAATCTTGCGCTTATCGCGTCGATGATTGCTCATCACGGAGAAGCAGAAGCGGAAACTTGGCTTCGCGGTGTAAAATCAAACCTTGCTCGAAAGCCTCAAGGTAACGATCGAGCTCAAGTAAAAGCCATCTACGAAGGCGTTTGCGACCTATCATTAGGTAACAATTATTACTTGGGAAAAATGCTTAACGATCCAGAGCAAATCAAGTGGGCGGAAGCTGTTCAAATCACCTTCCCGAACACGGAAGAGCGTGGCACTCACGTCAACATTAGTGGTATGGCGCTGACAAAA
>NZ_LWFT01000449.1:0-629 GCF_001635105.1 Oleiphilus sp. HI0079 | reverse complement strand
TCAATGGGATTAACTCTGTCGTAGATAGAGAAGATCTGCGTGACAGAACAATGCTAATCCAAATGTCGCGCATTGAGGCCTATAAAAGTAAATCTAAACTAATGGCTGACTTCAATGAGCGAAAAGCCTATATCTTCCACGATATGCTGAAGCTGATGTCTGAGGCTCTGCAGTTGCTACCTGAAGTTGAGGATTCAATTGATGCATCTGAGCTACCGAGGTTAGCTGACCTTGGATGCTTCGGAGAGGCTGTTTACAGGGCACTGGAGGAGAAACCAGGTAAATTCTTAGAACACTTCAGAATGGTTCAAATTGACGGAATCTATAGCACTTTAGAGTCGTCTACAGTTGCCGTTGCCGCGAAGAGGTATGTAGAAGAAGAGAAATCGTTCGAGGGTCTAGTGGGTGAACTAAGAGAGAAGCTGGAAGACTATGCCGAAGATATTAATAGCTTTCCCAAGACTTCACATGCTTTTGGTCGTGAGCTTCGCAGATGTGTTCCCGCTCTTCGAAAGGTAGGTATAAATATTGTTGTTGGCTCACGTAACAGGTACGGATTCCCTGTTACGTTGAGAGTCACATGATACCCATGTAGTCGATGTACTTGGTGTACTTTTCCAAAGAAGCCT
>NZ_LWFT01000448.1:0-342 GCF_001635105.1 Oleiphilus sp. HI0079 | reverse complement strand
CCTAGTCCAACGCGAGGAACATCATTCCACATGCTAGAGTAATGTTGCCAAACCTCTGAAAAGTAATGCGCGCTGTCGTCCCAGTTAGTAAAACGCTCGCCTGCATCGCTATCGCCATGGCCTTGAGCATTGCTCAGGAATAGATCGAAGTGTTTGGACAAGGGCCCTAAAAACTTCTCATACACCAAACCATTAAACCCGTTCCCATGTAAAAAATGGATCACAGGTTTTCCGGAGGGCGGTGTGTAGTGGCCACGAAGCTTAAAACCGCCAGAAACCTCGTACTGCCAGGGTTCCAGGCCAGCTATAAACCTCGATATTTCTTCTCTCACTAAGCACTCC
>NZ_LWFT01000447.1:0-326 GCF_001635105.1 Oleiphilus sp. HI0079 | reverse complement strand
ACTACGGAATGATTGCCTGTATGCAAGCTGTCGAAGATGCCAACCTAGAGGGTTTAAACGAACGTCAACTAAAGCGAACGGGTGTTGCGATGGGGTCCGGGATCGGTGGTATCGAGATGATCGAGACCATGCGGGATACATACAACAAATCTGGCTCGCGACGTGTCTCTCCGTTCTTTGTACCAAGCGCGATCATTAACATGATCTCTGGCAATGTAGCGATTAAATATGGCTTTAAAGGGCCTAATATTGCAGTTGTTACTGCCTGTACTACGGGCACGCACAATATTGGCTACGCCGCTCGCACGATATCTTACGGCGATGCA
>NZ_LWFT01000446.1:0-581 GCF_001635105.1 Oleiphilus sp. HI0079 | reverse complement strand
GAATTTATGCTTGAGAACTGCGTTAATCCGCCTTGGGAGCAGCTGTCAGGGGTGTTCAGCGCGCGCAGTCAGGATGACCTCGGTGAGACGAGTTTTATTGGTCGGGCTGAAGAGCTAGCTGCAAGCTAAATTTAGCCTGATTGACGTGTGTAACTCGGTAGATAAGCGCTTGGTAGATCAGAGCTTGGTATAAGAGACGTAATTGATGAGTGATGAAGACGAGCAGGACTTGTTCGCCGCGGAAATGGCGGGGGTGAAGCCCCTGCGAAAGAATCGCGCGCGTCTGCACAAGAAAGAGGAAGACACACCGGGTAAGATGGTGCGTAGAAGCCTAGCCGTATCAGCAAGGCAAACGTTAGATCCACTGGCTTCGACGGTTGTTCCGGAGCTGAAGTCAAACGATGTTTTGGAATTTCGGCGTGATGGTGTTCAGCACGGCGTGTACAAAAATTTACGGATGGGGCGATACGACATAGAGGCCCGTCTTGATTTGCACCGAATGACGGTTGACGAATCTAGACGAATGGTTTTCGAGTTTCTGCGAGATTGCTTTCACTACGAGCTGCGAACTGTTTTGGTGA
>NZ_LWFT01000445.1:0-391 GCF_001635105.1 Oleiphilus sp. HI0079 | reverse complement strand
CGCCCACAAAGGCACTGACTATGCGGCATCACGAGGCACACCAATTAAAGCAACAGGTGATGGAAAAGTCGTATTTGCGGGCCGCAAAGGTGGTTATGGCAATGCAGTGATATTGCAGCACGGCCAGAAAATCACGACGCTATACGCTCACATGACTAAATTTGCGCGAAACGTAAAAACAGGAAAACGCGTTAAGCAAGGGCAAGTTATCGGCTATGTTGGTAGCACAGGACTCGCCTCTGGCCCTCACCTGCATTACGAATTTCGCGTTAACGGCGTACACAAAAACCCTGTCCGGGTAAAACTACCTCATGCGAAACCAGTACCAAGCGAGGAGTTAACGCAGTTTGCTCTGCAGACCAAACCTCTTTTAGCGCAACTGCAAACACTG
>NZ_LWFT01000444.1:0-16344 GCF_001635105.1 Oleiphilus sp. HI0079 | reverse complement strand
GGAGACAACAAATACAATGTTTAGCAAAATCTTGATCGCGAACCGAGGTGAAATAGCGGTTCGAGTCATTCGCACCGCAAAAGACCTAGGCTATCAGACAGTCGCAGTTTTCAGTGAAGCGGATCGCTACGCACCTCATGTCATTGCCGCCGACGAAGCAGTTTGTATCGGTGCAGCTGCCGTGAATGAATCCTATCTGGTGAGTGACAAAATCATTGATGCCGCCAAACGAACTGGTGCCGGTGCCGTGCATCCCGGTTATGGTTTTCTTTCAGAGAACTCAGGTTTTGCAAAAGCCTGTGAAGAAGCTGGCATTGTTTTTATCGGCCCGCCTGCTGGCGCGATAGAACTAATGGGGAGCAAGCGCTTATCCAAAATCGCCATGCTTGAGGCAAAGGTACCTTGTATTCCCGGATATGAAGGCGCTGATCAAAACATCGAAACACTGCTAAGCGAAGCCACGCGAATTGGCTTCCCTTTGATGGTGAAAGCCTCTGCTGGTGGCGGCGGACGTGGCATGCGTTTAGTACACAAAGAAAGTGAACTAGAAGCGCAAATTAACACCGCCAGATCAGAAGCTGAAAATGCGTTTGGAAGCGGTGAGTTGATTCTTGAACGCGCCGTGATCAGCCCCCGTCACATAGAAATCCAGGTGTTCGCTGACCAACATGGTAATGCCGTGTACCTGGGCGAACGGGATTGCTCGATACAGCGCCGACATCAGAAAGTCGTTGAAGAGGCACCATCCCCCTTTGTTGACCCAGCGCTTCGACAACGTATGGGTGAAGCGGCCGTTCAAGCCGCAAAAGCCTGCGATTACGTCGGTGCGGGAACCGTTGAATTTTTGGTGGACCAAGAAAAGAACTTCTATTTCCTTGAAATGAATACGCGCTTGCAGGTTGAGCACCCTGTCACCGAGCTAGTCACCGGCACCGACCTTGTAGAATGGCAGATCAACGTTGCAGCGGGCGCTCCCCTCCCCAAAACCCAGGAAGGCATCACGCTGAATGGACATGCGATTGAAGTTCGTCTTTATGCTGAAGATCCACGCAATCAGTTCTTACCTCAAACGGGGAACATCTTACGCTGGCAAACGAGCAATGCCGAAGGTGTCAGAATTGATGCCGGCATAGAGCAAGGCCAAGACGTCTCGCCTTTTTATGACCCTATGCTCGCTAAGCTTATTGCTTATGGCGCAAACCGTGAGGAGGCGCGACGAAGACTATTAAAGCTGTTGCGCGAAACCGTTTTGTTTGGTGTCACCGTGAACACGCACTTTTTGTCACGGGTTCTTGATCATCAGCGTTTCACGACTGGTGAAGCAACGACCGCGTTTATCGAGCAAGATTTTGCTGAAGACGAGAGTATTGCAGAGCAAGAGCAGGATGCGCTCGCGACAGCGATTGCCTGTATGTGCCTGCATCACAGCAAACGTTCAGACGGCAATGTCTCAAATATGTTAATGGGTTGGAGCAATAGCGCGAGTAGCGAATGGCCCTACTCCATGCGCTTCGGTGAGAGCGAGGTTAAGCTGTTTGTTGAAGAATCTAAAGGACTCTTCACCGTGCGAAACACAGAAGATGACGCGCCGATTAGCTTGCGCTTAGTGAGCCAAAATGACGCTGAAATTTGTTTTGAACATGATGGCATTCAGCGACGCTGCAATAGACTGGTAACGGGAGATAAGATCTACCTTCGCTTGGGTTCAGAAGATTTTGTCTTCGAAGACGTCACTCACGTTGCAAAAGATGCAGCGGGTGCCGCAGGCAGTGGCCAAGTGCAAGCAAGTATGGATGGCGCGATTATCAAAGTATTTGCCGAACCGGGTCAGGCGGTGGCCAAAGGCGACACGCTAGTCATACTTGAAGCAATGAAGATGGAGCACCCTCTCAAAGCAGATGTAGATGGTACTGTTGAGTCTGTGCTTGTTAAAGCCGGTGATCAGGTAAAATTGCGACAGCTATTGGTTGAAGTCGCAGCGACAGAGATGAGTGAAGAATGAGCACATTGAACAATCGAGTTGTTTTTATTAGTGGCGCGAGCCGCGGAATTGGCCGAGAGATGGCACTAAAGTTCGCCAAGGATGGCGCAAAAATTGTGGTGGCCGCAAAATCGACAGAAGCACATCCAAAACTACCCGGCACCATTTTTACGGTCGCAGAAGAAGTAGAACAAGCGGGTGGACAAGCACTACCCTTGCAGTTAGATGTTCGCGACGACGAAGCCGTTGTTGATGCCGTGAATAAAGCGGCTGAACATTTTGGCGGGCTCGATGTGGTAATTAACAACGCCGGAGCAATTAAACTTGCGAACTCCGAGAACTTGCCGCTCAAGCGTTTTGATTTAATGCATCAGATCAATACCCGAGCCGTGCTTTCACTATCAAAAGCGGCCCTGCCTCATCTGAAAAAATCAGCTCATGCGCATATTTTGAGCTTATCGCCTCCACTGAATCTCGATCCTAAATGGTTTCAGCACTATGGCCCATACACGGTCACCAAATATGGGATGTCTATGCTGACCATCAGTTTGGCGCAGGAGTACCGCCGCTTTGGCATTGCGGTAAATTCCTTGTGGCCCCAAACCGTCATTGCGACCGCGGCGGTCGAATTCGAAGGTGGCGGCAAGAGTATTCTTGAGAAAGGTCGGATACCGGCCATCATGGCAGATGCCGCTTATGAAGTACTCTCTACAGACAAGCTCGCACTCACTGGCGAGCTTCTTATAGATGAATGCGTCTTGCGAAAAAGTGGCGTCACTGACTTCGACCAATACCGCTACTCAAGCGAGAACACGAAACCCTTGATGAAAGACCTTTTTGTCGAATAAACTGGGTGTACGGGCGCTTCGGCGCCTGTGAGACGTTAGGATGTCGTCTCGAAGGCTACCAATAAACATAACGAAGCCAAGGTAAAAAACATGCCATCCACTGTTAGCATAGAATCGATTGACTCCGCGTCTGCGGAAAAACCTCTGCCTGCAACGAAGCCATTTAAAAGTTCAATTATTGAAAACGACGCTATCAGAAATGCCGATAGCTTTATCGATATCTTTTACGAACGGGCCAAGCTGCACCCAAACAAGACGTATCTACGACAAGCTTTAGGCAACAGATGGCATGAAATCACATGGCTGCAAGCCTACGAGATGGCTGCACGACTTGTCACAGCGATGCGCGAGATGGGGCTTAAGCCCGGAGACCATGTAGGGTTAATCTCAAAAAATTGCTTTCCTTGGATTATCTCTGACCTCGCCATCATGATGGGCGGATATGTTTCTGTGCCCTTTTATCCAACGCTGTCGCCAGCAGACTTAAAAGAAGTCATCGAACTCAGTGACATCAAAGCACTTTTTGTGGGCAAACTCGAACACTGGGAACAGCAGCAGGATGCCGTCAACGATCAGCTCATTACGATTGCATTTCCACAATTCGAAGGCAACAGTCCGATCGATAACTGCAACTACAGCTGGGAAGACCTAATGTCTAACCCACCCTGCACAAACCCGCATAAACCCAAAGCTGATGAAGTATTCACCATTATTTATACGTCCGGCACAACGGGCACACCCAAAGGCGTTATGATCGATTACGCCTGCGCAAATGAGGTGATGAAACATGAGCGCCAAAGCCCCGCTTATGGCGTATTTCAAGGCGTGTCAGAGCGAGTATTATCCTATTTACCGCTCAATCATATTGCGGAACGCGTGGTCTCTGAAGTGAGCCCCATCGTTGCAGGCTCGGAAGTATCGTTTAGCGAGTCACTAGATCGCTTTGCCGAAAACCTGCAATCAGTCCAACCTACCCAATTTTTTGCGGTACCCAGAATATGGGTAAAAATCCAACAAGGCATTCTCTCCAAGTTGTCCGAGAAAAAACTCAACACAGCCCTTAAAATCCCCATCATCAGCCGCCTGCTAAAGAACAAGATCAAAAGAGGCCTTGGGTTAAATGAAGTTCGATCTGCGATTTCTGGTGCCGCTCCTCTCGCGAGCTCACTCATAGACTGGTATGCAAAACTTGGTATCAATATTCAGGAAGTCTACGGTGCAACAGAACTCTGCGGTGGGGTCACCTTTAATACACTGGACGATATTACCCCGGGCTCTGTTGGCAGGCCTTTGCATGGGGTAGAAATCAAGATTGACACCTCAAGTGATGAAGTGCTCGTCAAAGCGCCATGGGTCATGAAAGGGTATTACAAGTCACCCGAGAAAACGGCAGAAGTACTTTCAGAAGATGGCTGGTACCATACTGGCGACACAGGTCGGCTCGATAGTGAAGGAAGGCTGACCATTACCGGACGCCTGAAAGACACGTTTAAAACGGCAAAAGGCAAGTTCATTATCCCGGTTCCGATCGAGCACAAACTCGGCGCCAACTTGTTTGTTGGGCAGGTGATGATCACCGGATTTGGCTTGGTTCAACCTATCGCGCTCATTAATTTAAGCGAGTCAGCGCTGCAAGAAGAACAGCACGTTATTGAAGGCAGCATTAAGCAGACTCTTGATCAGGTAAATGCGGAGCTACCCTCCTACACACGCATCTCTCATGCAGTGATCTTCCCTGAACCATGGGCCGAGGACTGCGGCTTTTTTACGCCCACACTTAAAATCAAACGCCACATTGTCGATCAAACATATAAAGAACACTACGAAACATGGTGCAAACAACCTAACGGAATCTTATGGGCCGATGAGTTGTTTTTGGTCTCTAGTTAAGTTGTATAGCGGCGGTGAAAGGATAATTGAGCCGCCCTATGAGAGCATAATATGACCACAGTCATCACGCTCTCAAAAGGCTAATCTAAACCATATCGGAACATTGCCTTTGTGAAAAAAGCGTACCAAGAAACTAATAGGCCATCGCTTCGGCTAACACACCAAAGCAGACATCAAGGGGTTCTTAGGTTGGCATTGGTTTTGTGAGAGAATCGGATGCTAAAAGCTTTCCTTTTTAGCGTAGCACTTTAGACTATGTTGAATGGAAACCTCCTTGACTAAAAATTTTTGTTTTCTTTTTATCTGTTTGATTACGTGCGGAGGGTCTTCATTTTTTGTGTGGGATGCGGTTGATACTGGTCAAATTGTCTTCCGAGGCGTAGCAGAAGTCGACGCTAACCCGCTTGGTTTCTGGATAAAAGTCAGCATTATGGTGCTCATCGCGGTGATTACTTTAGCATCTACGGTTCATACACTATTGGCGATTTTACGGAAGTTAAAGGCCAACAACTGAAGTAATTTTACGTATTAGCGTGAGCACCATACCTCAAACAAGCCTTTTAGGCTTGCTTTCTAATGTTCGGTTCTTTGTAGTCTCTGATGAGTTTGAGACACAGAAATTGCTGAGCCGAAAGTCCGCTCTTCACCAACAACCGTTGTAGCTTTTCCTCGAACAACATCTCTGCTTCATATACATAACGGACATCTCCACGCCTTGTTGACAGGTGTCACGTGACACAATACACTTTATTTTATGATCAAATCCTTTGCTGATAAACGAACCCAAGAACTCTACGCCAAGGGCAAGTCAAAGAAATTTCCTGCGGATGTTGCAGCGAGAGCCGCTAGAAAACTTGAATACGTGGATCTGGCCGAACAGTTAGAGGATTTGAAAGTGCCGCCTGGCAATCGCCTTCACCCGCTTTCGGGAAACAGGCAGGGGCAGCACGCAATTTCAATAAATGATCAATGGCGTATTTGTTTTCGTTTTGAAGATGGTCATGCGTATGAAGTCGAAGTGTGTGACTACCACTGAGTGAGGTGATGATATGACTATTCTTAATACTACGGGTATGCAGCGCAAACCCACTCATCCTGGCGAAATGCTGAGGGAAGATTTTCTTCCGGACTATGGCCTGACGGTTTCGGGGTTGGCCAAATCTCTGGGAGTATCTCGTCAGTCAGTTAATGAATTATTGCGCGAACGTCGCGCTGTCAGTCCTGAAATGGCGCTCCGGCTTGCGCGTTTGTTTGGTAACTCGCCGGAATTCTGGCTGAACGCACAGCGGTCTGTTGATCTTTGGACTGCCGCACAATCGGTTAAGGAAGAGGTGGATCGAATCAAGCCGCTACATGCTGCATAACCAAGCCGCGCACCGGATGTCAAAACATCAGCTTCGCGTCGACTTTGTCACCACTGACGGCAGAGGTTCATGATGTCTGCTTTGTCGAAACGGCTCTCAGTTGATCCACTAGCAAAAAATGTCCGCTTATTGGTGAAAACTGAAGCGACGGTCTGTCAAATTTTTAGTCCGCTATTCTCTCAAAACCAATGCCGATCTAACGAGCCTCTAATGTCCGCAATGGAGCGAGAGCTTAGTGCGCATTATCGTTTCAACTCCATATAGATCAGATGACGCCTGATTCTCGTAGTTCTGAGATTTTATCGTCATCAAGCTCAAGTAGTTCGCTTAGTACATCGTTGGTATGTGTACCTAACTTTGCACCGGGCCATTCGGTTTTTCCTGGCGTACTTTCTAGTTTGGGTATCAATGCCGGTATATCCAGTTCACGACCGTCGATCTCGACACGTTCAAACACTTTGCGCGCTTGGTAGTGCGGATCCTCGAACATATCTTGCACGTTATAAATCGGCCCTACTGGAACCCGCTCAGCCTCAAGAATAGCAATAACTTCTTTTGAACTGTGGGCAAGACACCATTGGCCTATCGCTTCGTCAATTTGGGCTTGATGCACCACCCTGCCGGCATTGGTTTGCATTTCTTGATGCTCTGCAAGATCGGGTCGGCCCGCAGCATGCATAAGACGTTTATATATCGAGTCTCCATTGCCACCAATAATCACGTACTTTCCATCCCCGCACCCATAGGTGTTGGTTGGAACTATCCCAGTGACTGTGGTTCCTGAAGGCTCACGAATGGCGCCACAACCGGAATATTCAGGAACCACGCCCTCCATTAAATTGAATACCGCCTCATAGAGCGCCACATCAATAACCTGCCCCTCATGCTTATCGTTATTGGCTCGCTCGATAATTGCCATTGCAACGCCTAAGGCAGCGTGAATAGCCGCAAGCGTGTCACCAATACTTAAATTTGGACGAACAGGCGCTTGCCCGGAAAACCCATTGACGTAGCGAAAGCCCCCAAAACCCTCGCATACTGAAGCAAATCCGGGCTTGTTTGCATAAGGGCCGTCCTGGCCATAGCCAGAAATACGGGTATATATGATGCGAGGATTGCGCTCCTTGGCTTCCTTTGGGCCTAAGCCCCACTTCTCCATCGTACCGGGCCGAAAGTTTTCAACCAGAACATCCGCCTTATCAATCAGGCTTGCTGCGATCTCTCGGCCCTGCTCTGTTTTAAGATCTATCGTGACCGACTTCTTATTCCGCCCGATGCTATGCCACCAGTAAGAGGTGCCGTTTTCCATTAACCGCCACCCACGTATTGGATCACCACCCTCTGGAGGCTCAATCTTTATAACCTCTGCACCAAAGTAACCAAGTATAGAGCCCGTAAAAGGGCCGGCTAACAGCTGCCCCATTTCAATCACACGTATGCCGTCGAGGGGGCGCTTGCGAGAAGCTGAGTCGTTCATAAAGTCATGGTCAATTTTTGAGTGGAAGTAAAAATATAACGAGGCGGGGTCAATGTGTCATCAGGAAAAACAAAAAAGCTCGCCGTTGTGAAGGGCGAGCATCAAAGTGACAAAACACAAAAGCAATACAAAAGAACAACACCTAGTAGCCTTAAGGGAGAGAAACTCTCAGCTACTAGGTGCGATTGATCACTTAAATAGTCAACGACTACGCCTAACTAGGCCATTACTATTTAAGGAGAGCAATTTGCTACAGGCAGAGTCGCTACCCAGCGTTCAATCAACTGAACACCTTCGGCATGTACCACACTTCTGCCAAGTTCTGGCATACGCTGCCGTTCATCATCCGTACTCATGCGATGAACCAGATAAGATAATTCCGGCGCCCCAGGCACTACATCAAATTCGTACGGCGCTAAACCACCGGCAACAGGTTCTTTACACACGCCGTGCGCAAAGGCATCGTCATCAGGACTACGCTGCCATTCAAGACGCAAACCAGAGCCACCCGCTGCGCCACCATAAGACTGTGGCAAGCCAAGGTTCGCACGGTGACAATGCGCGCAGTTGATGTCTAGGTAGCCTTTCGCTGCGATTGCGACATCTGCGTCGCTCATCGCAGACACGTCTGTCAGATCAGAAAACTCTGGCGCTTTCTCAATCGCATTAAAGTCCGCAGGCACACCAACAAGCTTACCGACATTCGACCAATGAGTGAGCTGGTTTTCGATCACATCGCCGTAATCATAGTCTTTGTTTAGATAACGCGCTTTTGGCCCAATTACTTTGGCGATAGGAGGCCGTTCTGGACCCGGATCGACAAGTGGCACGATATTATGACAGGCCGTACACTGCGTGACCGATGGAACTGCATATTCAATGTCCATCGCAGCACCTTCATGCGTCGTTGTTAGGTCAAGTTTGCCACCAGTAATCGCAAGACGGGCATCATTGGTTGGATTACCTTCGGTATCAAACCAGACATACGGACGGCCTACCCAGCCATCTGCACGATGAATCAAAAGACGCGTTTCGATAACACGCACCGCACCATCACGAAATGCGGTGTTCTCGGGCATTGCAAACGTTTTAACGATCACCGTACCCACAGGGAAATCCAAAGCTTCAGTTTGCGAATAGCTCGCCTGCTCGCCCTCAGGAATAAATACATAACGGTATTTACTCGAGTAATCGGTAAACAATGCCGTAGTCAAATCATAAGGCAATCCTCCAGAGTTAGGACCGCTTGTTGGATCTGTTGGATCGGCAAATAGATTGTAGTCCGAAAGGTTCGGACAATTCTCTGCAAGAAGTGCCTCCCACTTAACACCATCAGATGTGCCGGAGCATGAGGCTGTATCAGAACCGGTGTCGTCCTTCTTCACCGTATTCCCGTCGTCAATGACGATCTTACATGCCGTCGTAATGAAGGCGATCGCCAGAAACACCGGCAATCGGGTAACCATGCTGTTTAAAAATGCGTTTTTCATCAGTAACACCCCTTTAAGGTCTTATCAACGCGAACTTGTTTAGGAAAAAACAGGAGGCAGCTACGCTACCTCCTCGCACTGAAATGCCTTATAAAGAGCACGCGTACTCGTCGAGATCATCCGAGTTACAGCCAAACTCTTCGCCTCTGAAGACCACAGAAGAACCCGCTAGCCTAGGAAGAGAACAGTTCATATTTGCGTTTGCAGATAACAACTCTCGAGAAAGCGTTGCTTGTGGCCCAAGAATGTTGCTCGCGCCCGGCGTTCCATCCCAAACCCAGTTGTTTGGATCCATTGGATTCGTGCCATAAACCAGACCGACAGAAGCTTCATCAGCCGCACCTTGTTGCGCCTCAAAGTTATTTGTTTCACAGACATTGTCGGAGCCATCAGCTGCATAAGGTGCAATACCGAGTGGCGCTAGCTCACCCGCATTCGCAAGTAGCTCACCAATTCCGCCATAAAGGATGTCGGGGAAGCTCCCTGCTCCGTAGTAGGCTTCGTAACCCGCAATGACACCGGCTTCTTCAAGCAATTTGCCACCCGGATCAGTAGAGTTTTGTGAAAGGGAGTTATTGTGGATATTGATATTACGTGTGACGGGGCTCCATCCCGCGGTATTATCGTATACGTCGTTATTATAAACGTCAGCGTTCTCGGTATTTTCGATTTCAATACCTGCTACGTTGTACTCCACGAGGTTATTACGTACTACAACATCTTCAGACTGCCCTACATAAATACCTGCATCACGTGAGCCGCAAGAGAATGTATCTTCGATAACGATGTTTTTGGAGTTCACTGGGTATAGGCCATAAGCCCCAGGGCTGTCCGCTAGCAAACGCTTTGGCGTTTCGTCAGACAAACGACCTACCGTCCAAACTGCTGCGACATGAGAAAAATACACGCCATTTGAACCAACCGTTTTGATGCCGTTCTTATTCGTATCGTAAACGCCAAGATCCCGTACCATAAGATCCGAACCGCCTTCGAAACGGAAGCCGTCGTCGCCAGATGATCCATCAAAATCAAGCACGGTATCGTTGATACCGTAACCCATTAAAGTGATATCGTTTGCGTTATAAACGATGATGGAATTACTTACTTTAAACGTCCCTTTTGGCAAACCAATGGTGCTGCCTGCGGGCACTTCAAAAAGAGCAAGGTTGATCGCATCGGTGATGTCATCTCCGTCTCGCGCATCTGCTGCAACAAAGATTGCATCTTCCGGGATTTCGTAACCAGAGGCCGATAGCACTGTAGCGCTTCCGCCATCTGAGTTGCCACACTCAACTTTGTTGCCGTCGTCATCTCGACACACAGCGTTATCAGTAACAGAGTCGACAATATCAGAGACTTCACCCTCGTCGGCTTTTATCGTGACTTTACAGCCACCTAGTGAAAGTGCTCCAGCGACGGCAACCGCTAAACTCAGCTTTGACCACCCAGGTTGTGGTTTTAAGTACATGTCTTCTACCTCATTCTTTTTATGGGACGGTTAGCAAGACATTTGGGTAACTAGCCTTGCTTGAAGACACACTAAAAAAACTTTAAGAGTGCGAGACAACGAATATCGCTGTGCAATTTCTAAGGCTTTGTGCAAATGATAAAAATAGGCTGAGCAATTTATGAAGCAGGCTAATCAAAAACTGCAAGCTATTGATTTAATTGATGTATTTAGCATGATCAAAATTGCAAGAAGTGTGAAGCTGATCATCAAGATCAGCGCCTAGTTTTTTGAGTTATTGGCTCTAAACTCGGTGGGCGTGCAGCTTTGTATTTGCCTAAAAGCACGATTGAACGAACTCAACGAACGATAACCCACGTCCAAGGCAACATTTTGGATAGGCGTATCCTGCTCGCGAAGCAAACGTTCAGACGCCTCTTCAATCCGCAACTGGTTAATATAGTCACTAAAGTTTCGGTACCCGAAACGCTCGTTGATTAACTTTCTAAGCCGATGCTCCGGCACATCGAGTCTGGCGGCCAAGCGGCGAAAGGTAAGGTTTTCGTTACGATAAAATCCACTTTCCATTAAATAGCCAAGGGCCATCGCAAGCTTACTGTGCTCCTCCATCGCTGCGTTTTTCACGGCCTGATCCAAGGCAGATTTGTCTTCAGTCTCGTCTATTTTCATACCAGACTGCGGCACTCTATAGATCTTAAAAGAACCTGCACGCGGCACTAGCATGATATATCCGCATACTGCACAACAGAGCGCGACCGCGAAAAATGGAACGTCACGCCCCATACCGAAATTGAGATGAACAGTGACAACAAGAGCCGTAATACCAAGTACATAGAGAACAAGTGCTCGAAGCTTTCGGCGCTCCTCAACTAAGTCTCCACTCCAGCCGGAGATCACAGCGTACACCCCCCCGCAAATCACAACATATTCTCAATACTGAGGTAGGTCCCAAAACAGGTTGTGTGCCAAGCCCATAGATTCGCTACTAGCACCAAAGGG
Organism: Oleiphilus sp. HI0079; assembly: GCF_001635105.1. Classification (NCBI taxonomy): domain Bacteria; kingdom Pseudomonadati; phylum Pseudomonadota; class Gammaproteobacteria; order Oceanospirillales; family Oleiphilaceae; genus Oleiphilus; species Oleiphilus sp. HI0079. The sequence goes on along the minus strand of NZ_LWFT01000444.1, from coordinate 4,827 downwards.
GCGCGCCAACGCGGGAACCACAAAGCTAAAAATGGCGACGGGAAGCAAAGCTTTATGCTCCTCAGGAGAAGCGGTGAAACCTAGTACGCAGATAGCCCAAAACAAGGCGGGTAACGCGGTCATTATATCCCCCGCTAACCAGCGCCAATCTTTCGGCACGTAGTCATGCACTACAAAGGCCGCTGCGGTTACTAAAAGCGCCATAAATAGCTTTCCAAGGGGCCTATGCCGAGAGTCCTTCCAAACGGATAAAAATATGATTGTTATACATCCAAGACAAAACCCGGCAAGAAGCATCTTAAACCACCATTAATACTGCGTTCTAAAAATTAACGAGCCAATATACCTGCAACGGAATATTATTACGTGATCAAACTCCCGAACTATTGGATCTGAAGCAATCTAGATATAAGATCGACACGTAAGATGAAACGCAAAGCCTAGACAACTATAAATAGAGGCATACAGTGAACGAGACTGAGAAAAGATTTTCGAGCTTTTCGGAGTTCTACCCCTACTACCTTTCTGAACACGCCAACCTCACGTGCAGACGCCTTCATTTTGTCGGTAGTACTTTGGTGCTGTTCGTCCTTGCTTATGCCTTCGCCACGCAGCAATGGGCTTGGCTTTGGCTGCTCCCGCTTATCGGTTATGGATTTGCGTGGGTTGGTCACTTCTTTTTTGAAAAGAACAAACCAGCAACATTCAAGTATCCAATCTATAGCCTGATGGGAGATTGGGTCATGTATAAAGACATCTTAACGCGAAGAATCCCGTGGTAAATAAAAACGAAATTCTCATACCCCCCGAACTCCAAAGTCCAAATATCGAATCGCTGGTTGCGCAGCACAAAACGTCTCCTGCGACGATTGAAGAGACCGTGGAAAGTGCCTATGCGCGCGTTGACCTGCTAAACCCACGGATCAACGCGATCGTTCAAGACTTTAGAGAGAGCGCCCGTGAGCGAGCACGTTATCTGTCTGCCAATGCAGAGAAGTACGCAGACTCAGCTCTCTATGGTGTTCCCGTGACGATCAAAGAGTCATTTACCTACAAAAGCACCCCAACGACGTTGAATTTCCCGCCACTCAAGAACTATCAACCAGAGCAAAGTTCAATACTTGCCCAAAGACTCGAAGATGCAGGCGCAATCATTATCGGAAAGACAAATATTCCGACAATGCTTTCTGATTGCCAAAGCTTTGGACCACTCTACCCAACCGCATGCAATCCTTACGACACTGATAGGACGCCCGGCGGAAGCACTGGGGGCGGCGCTGCGAGCCTTGCGGCCGAGTTCGCTTATGCCGAAATCGGAAGCGACATCGGTGGATCTATACGAAATCCGGCAAACTTTTGTGGCTTGTTCGGATTGAAGCCGTCTACCAATGGCCATGTGCACGATGGCCACATTCCACCAATGCCAAACAAAGGCAATGGTTTTACTGCATTAAACAGCACCGGCCCCCTTGCTCGCACAATGGGTGACTTAAAGGCGATCTATAGCGTTTGCTATCAACCGCTTGTGCAATATCAGCAGTATATGAAGGTGGAAACGAATACCGCACACCATAATGATCTCAGCGGGTACAAGATCGCTTACTTTGACTCAATCAAAGATATCCATTGCTCCAGAGCGACCCAAGAAGGGCTAAACAGGATCGTTAAAAAACTCGAGCAAGAAGGTGCAAGCGTTACCAAGATCAAGGTGGATGAACAATTAGTCGAGCGAAGCTTAGCTTGCTGGGTCAAAATATTTGGTTTTGTTTGCGGGCAGGATTTTCCTTGGGCAATCCGCAAAGTCATGCAGTTTAAGTTCGGGCAAGACCTCAAGCGATCTAGCATCAACGCGAAGAAAGAGCTTGCGGAAGGTTTGAGCTTAGATTTCGCCGAATATTCCAAAGCCTTACTGGAACAGAAAGAATGTATTGCAGAGTTTTATCAACTCTTTGACGACTATGATTTTATTCTATCTCCGACAAGCGTCGGACCGGCGTTTCAACATAACCATAAGCACAAGGATATAGAGCTTGAAGGTCAGCATTACAGCTATACCGACTACTGCTTCGCCTTCGTCATGCTCTATAACTTACTTGGTCTACCTGTGCTTTGCGTGCCATCAGGTCTAGATGAAAAACTGAACCTACCAGTAGGAATATCAGTGGCTGCGCCGCACCATAGCGAAGAGCAGCTACTGCATTTTGGAGAATTACTTGAGAATGCAGGGTTTGGTTTCGTCCCGCCACAGATTGATTAGGTCGCGGGACTAAGGCCTAAGGTTTCAACCTTGAGAATCGCTTATTAATAATCAAAGATGTTGTTAATAAGTCTTCCTGTAAACCAGAACTGGGCAGCGATACTAAACGTATCGACTTGGTCGTCGGCAAGCATATAACGGTTGGCATCGGCACGAATTTTCCAACGCTCGTTGACGGTGTATAGCAAGCCGGTACCAAAGTACTCGTCGATCCCTGAGATCGATTCAAATTTCTCGACGGGATTGCGCACAGGATCAACCATCGTCATTCTTGAATAACGTGAACCATCCCAACGCAATATGCCAAGCTTCAAATTCCACTCTAGGCGTTCGGTAATTCTTGGCGTGTACTGAAAGTGGAGAAACCAGCCCTCTGCTTTCACATCGGTCTTCATATCCAAAGTGGAAGAGCTTGAGTCCCCTTGGTAACGACCACTCGTTTTACCGAAATCGACGTAGCCCCACTCCCAATCCCAATCTGGCGCCGAACTAACGCCCATATATATACGCTTGCCTTTTCCAGCGTCATCAAAGGTCAAAAGGCGCTGATCTTCAAGCGTTCCTAATCCTTCTTGCTCTACAAAAAAAGCAGTCGTTTCAATTAGGTCTTTTTCTGAAACTAGCTCAGACTGGGTCGCGAATATCTCAATACCGCCGTAATAAGGCTGCCCCTCACCGGCACCATACACAGACGCTACTGGCATAAACGCCAAAGAAATTACAATTAACAGCAAGCGCTTCATGAAGCGAATAAACTCCCTTTGATTTGCGAAGCAGTATACTTAAGAGCTCAGGGCAAAAACGTGCTCAGGCGCATACATCCTCGTATTCATACCGATATTCATACACGCACTCATCCGACTTATTCTTTCGGATATCGTTTGCTTGCAGCATGATGATTTAGGTCACGTAATTGGTTGAGGCGCTCCTGGATTTTAATCTCAAGCCCCCTTTCAACCGGCTGATAAAACTCGGTTCCATCCAGTTCCTCCGGAAAATAGGACTCTCCCACCGCAAATGCACCCGGTTCATCATGAGCATATCGATATTCGAGCCCCATGCCCTGCTCTTTCATCAGCTTAGTGGGCGCATTACGCAAATGCATCGGCACATCTCTGTGTCGATCCGCATTAACAAAGGCCTTACTTTGCTTGTAAGCGGTATACACAGCATTGCTCTTAGGGGCGATTGCAAGATAAACGACCGCTTGCGCAAGACTCAACTCACCTTCAGCCTGTCCTAAGCGCTCCAAGGCATCCCAAGCGTTCATCGCGAGCGTGAGCGCCCGCGGATCTGCATTTCCAATGTCCTCGCTAGCCATACGCACTACTCGCCGCGCAATATAAAGCGGATCGCAGCCACCTTGAAGCATTCTCTGCATCCAATATAGAGACGCGTCCGGATCGGAGCCTCGCACGGCTTTATGCAGTGCCGAGATTTGCTCGTAAAACAAGTCGCCGCCTTTATCAAAGCGCTTCAGACTTGTTTGCATAATGGCGACTAAGGTGTCTTCTGTGATCACCTTCCGCTCACCAATCGGCTCAGCGAGATCAACAGCAAGCTCAAGAAAGTTCAACAAAGTCCGTGCGTCGCCATTCGATGATTGCACCAGCGCCTTTCTTAACGCATCTGGGAAATCTATATCGACACCCGCATAACCATCGGCCGAAGATAGGGCCTTGTCGATCAAGTGCGCGAGCGCGTCATCATCTAACTCATTCAAAACATAAACGCGCGCTCTCGAGAGCAATGCGTTATTCAATTCAAAAGACGGGTTTTCGGTTGTTGCGCCGACAAAAATAAAGGTGCCATCTTCGATATAAGGCAAAAAGGCATCTTGTTGCGCTTTGTTGAACCGATGTACCTCATCGACAAATAAGATCGTTGAGCGACCGGTTGCTGCCATCACGCCCTTTGCATTTTCTACAGCCGAGCGGATCTCCTTGACGCCTCCGAGAACAGCCGATATCGAAAGAAAATTAACATCAAAATGGCTTGCCAATAAACGTGCGAAGCTTGTTTTACCAACACCTGGGGGGCCCCAGAGAATCATAGAGTGGAGAATCTTTTGTTCGATCGCCTTGCGCAGAGGCCCTGAGTCGCCCAGTAAGTGCGACTGCCCTAGATAGTCATCGATATGCTTTGGCCGCATCCGCTCAGCAAGGGGGCGATAAGCATTTTGCGATGTGAAGAGATCGTCCATAATCAAGCCTGCCAAATGCTAGTCGGACTGACGGATAACATCGGTCCCCTCGGGTAAGACGGGTTGAAAGTCTGAAGGCTTTAAACCCGAATTAACATACGTTTGAATGAAGCTAATTGTGGTGTCTTGTCCAAGCGAGTCGCTAATTCTAAGATCGCTTAGCTCGCTGCCCTTGAATCGAACGCGGAGAACTTCAAATAAACTGCCATCTTCAATAGGAAAGAGTAGGAACTGCGCCTCCCCTTCTGAACCCGCTCTCTCTTCCACAATAAATTCCCGGGCGATACCTTGCGCATCCCCGTTAAACAAAAGCGCTGGAGTGGCCGAAAAGTCATCACCTAAAACCTGCACACTTGCTTGCTCGAGA
>NZ_LWFT01000443.1:0-326 GCF_001635105.1 Oleiphilus sp. HI0079 | reverse complement strand
GAGGTACAAAAAGATAAGCTGGGACAGGAGTCAATCTCTGTATATGTATCGTTGGATGATATGGACGATTTTGCAATTGCGTGGTGTAAGCATCGCAAACTCCAGAAGTATCTGGGCGGGCCGGTTGGTAATGAGTGGGGTTCGCCTGATTGTCCCTACTAGGGCTGAGCATTATCAGCGATGAGTAAGTGAAGTTGAGGGTGAAGAGAAAGTGATGAAAAAGATTAAGCCAGACATGGCATTAGTGAAGCGTTTGCTCATCAAGCTCCATCCAGAGTTCTTCGCTTTGGCCGAGCAAGAGCAGAATCGTATTCGACAGCGCTTGT
>NZ_LWFT01000442.1:0-544 GCF_001635105.1 Oleiphilus sp. HI0079 | reverse complement strand
CAAAAATCTCTTCTTGATAAATGACCATGTCTTTCGTGACGTTGTCGAACAAACAGCCACCAAGGAAGTAGCCTTTCTCGTTTGCATCGATTTTTGCTTCGCGTCCATCGACTACTAACGGCGCAATTCCCATGGGGGCGGTGTTTGTTTCTGGCGAAATCCACAATGCGTTCATGCAAGGGCCAGAAGAAGTTATTGAGTTATTCCACGGTTATACGTATTCCGGCCATCCGGTTGCAGCGGCGGCGGCTATCGCTACACTGGAAGTCTATGAAAAAGAGAACCTGTTTGAAAAAGCGATCGCGCTTGAGTCGTACTGGCAGGATGCTCTTCATAGCTTGAAAGAGTTTGATGTCGTCAAGGACATTCGAAACCTTGGGCTGGTTGGTGCAGTTGAATTTAAGTCCAGTGCAAAAATGGGCGAACGAGGCTTCAAAGTTTTTAACGAATGTTACTGGAAGCACGATGCGCTAGTGCGTTGTACTGGCGATATTATTGCGATGTCTCCACCCTTGATCATCTCTGAATCAGATATCGATCAGTT
>NZ_LWFT01000441.1:0-521 GCF_001635105.1 Oleiphilus sp. HI0079 | reverse complement strand
ATCAATCTCGTCGATCAACAAAATCACGCGCTCTTCCGCTTCAAAGGCCTCCCAAAGCTTTCCCTTCACGATATAGTTGGAAATGTCATGGACTCGATCCACACCTAATTGTGAATCTCTTAGCCGCGAAACGGCGTCGTATTCGTAAAGACCCTGCTGCGCTTTAGTTGTGGACTTGATATGCCACTGGATTAGTCTGGCACCCAAGGCGCTTGCAAGCTGTTCAGCTAGCATGGTTTTACCGGTTCCTGGCTCGCCTTTGATGAGCAAAGGCTTTTGAAGTGCGATCGCAGAATTGACCGCCATTTGAAGATCGTCAGTTGCGACGTAGTCCTGAGTACCCTTGAACGACATAATATTTCCTAAATAGATTTGGGCTAAACGTGCGACATTCTAAAGCAATGCACGTTTATTGCCCATACAACAGATTGTTCACGTTATGTACAGCCCTTATGATGAAAATGGATTACTAACAACAAAATACACGCTATAAAGCGTGCAATGTAGACGCAAACGAACAA
>NZ_LWFT01000440.1:0-509 GCF_001635105.1 Oleiphilus sp. HI0079 | reverse complement strand
ATCGACTTACTCGACCAAGCCGAAGAAGATCCCGCTTATATCGATACCTATACAGAACAAACACTAAAAAAATTACGCCTAATCTGGCTTGGCGCCATGCACTGGCAAAGCAAATAAATGATCGACTTAAGACGAGTTGCTTTCTGACTTCAGCAGTCGGATACCAGCAGGCTCGATCTGGATCAGCTTGTTTTTGTACATGTTACCAATCGTCATTTTATATGACTTCTTACTCACCCCAAATGCCTCAGCGATCGCTTCGGGCGAGCTTTTATCGGACAGGCCGAGAAACCCATTATTCTCCTGCAGGGCTCGTAATACCCGCTTACTTAGATCATCTACTTTCGCAAAACCTGGCGCCTGCAAACTCAAATCTACTTTGCCATCCTCGCGAACGCGCTTAATGTAGCCCTTAATGTTTTGACCGATTCGAAGCGGCTTAACGACATCACTGTAAAATAGTAAGCCCCAAAACTGATGATCGATCACGCAGGCATATCCCAAGTCGG
>NZ_LWFT01000439.1:0-357 GCF_001635105.1 Oleiphilus sp. HI0079 | reverse complement strand
GGAGATGCTTTGGCCTCAGCCTGATTAACCCTCTCTGCCTGCGCTGAAGCGCCTTTTTTGGCTGACGATGCACCAGAGCTAACATCGCTGCCCGCGTCTTTTACGTCTGAGTCCGATTTCTCGGACTGAATTAACGCAATCAAATCACCTTCACTCAGTTTGTCGCCAACCTTTACCTTTAGATCAGAAACGACACCTGTATACGGTGACGGAATATCCATCGAAGCCTTATCGGATTCAAGCACTAACAGCGCTTCATCCTTTACGATTTGATCGCCAGAGGCTACCGATATCTCTATGACTTCCACCGCTTCCGCCCCACCAACATCCGGGACTCGAACCTCCTTAATGCCTTCA
>NZ_LWFT01000438.1:0-322 GCF_001635105.1 Oleiphilus sp. HI0079 | reverse complement strand
AACATGGTCGTTATAATGGATTTATCTTTGTCGATGCTTTCTGAAGATACCCCGCCTTCAAGACTAGTCAGGGCGAAGCAAAAAATTGTCGATCTATTAAGTATGCGGAAAGAAGGTAGCACTGCGTTAATCGCGTTCTCAGGTGACAGCTTTGTCGTTACCCCGCTTACCGATGACATGCGCACAATCGAGTCGAACCTTGCAGCACTCGAGCCACTCATCATGCCAGTCATCGGCAGCCGTCCGGACCTTGGGGTAGACCAGGCCAAGGATCTTTTGGCTAAAACCGGCTCATCTACGGGGCGAATTGTCCTGGTAACCG
>NZ_LWFT01000437.1:0-11101 GCF_001635105.1 Oleiphilus sp. HI0079 | reverse complement strand
GCATTTCGCGCCACTCTCGCATCCGCATAAAAGAAAGGAAGCTCTTCTGTGCAAATCGCTTTAAAGCGCTACTACCTAGCGTTTGACGCTGCTCTTCGTAGACATTGAACAGCTTCAACAATGTCGCGAAATCTGAATCTACATCTTTAAAAACAGCATGTGCCTGATCCGCAGCTTGACGCTTCTCCGCAGGTCGCTCGCGAGGGTCTTGAATCGCCAAACCACTGACGACAATCAAGGCATCATGGAGGCAATCTGACTCATTGGCTTGATAAAGAATACGGGAAAGCTTCGGATCGATCGGGAGCTTCGCAATCTCACGACCAAGCGATGTAATTTTGTTGTTTTGGCTAACGGCACCCAACTCAAAGAGCAGCTTAAAACCATCGTTCCAGAGCTTGGACTCGGGCATATCAATGAAAGGGAATTTACGAACATCGCCGAGCCCGACATCCAACATTTTAAGCACAACAGAGGCTAGATTGGTACGTAGGATCTCGGGATCCGTAAACTGAGGTCGACCGACAAAATCTTCTTCTGAATAAAGCCGATAACAAATACCTTCTGCAACTCGTCCACACCGCCCTTTTCTTTGATTGGCGCTGGCTTGAGAGATCGGCTCGATAGGTAGGCGCTGTATTTTAGAACGCACGCTGTAGCGCGACATTCTTGCTAAACCGCTATCGACTACATAGCGGATGCCAGGCACTGTAATCGACGTTTCTGCCACATTCGTTGCCAAGACGATGCGCCGACCAGAGTGCCCCTTAAAGATTCTAGATTGCTCTTCGTTACTCAAACGTGCATAAAGAGGAGTCACCTCGGTGTCTCGCCATTCTGAATGACGCAAGTGTTTAGCAACTTCACGAATCTCTCGCTCGCCGGGCAGAAAAACGAGAACATCACCGATCCGCCACTTCTTGTCCCGCTCGTCTTGGATAATCCCCTCAATGGCCTGCTGGACTTGCTCAGGAAGACTTGCATCATCCCCGTCTGAGGCCGGTTGGTATTTCACTTCCACGGGAAACGTTCGACCCTCAACCGAAATAACGGGCGCGCCACCAAAATGCTTCGAGAAACGCTCAACATCAATCGTCGCCGAAGTAATCACGACTTTAAGGTCTTTTCGTTTATGAAGGAGATTTCGCAGGTAACCAAGCAAAAAGTCTATATTCAAACTCCGCTCGTGCGCTTCATCGATAATGATAGCTTGGTACTTTGAAAGGTAAGGGTCATTTTTTATCTCGGCCAGGAGAATTCCGTCGGTCATTACCTTAACAAGCGTTTCGGGCTGACTTTGGTCAGAAAACCGGACCTGATAACCAACCTGATTACCGAGCTCTACGTTAAGCTCATCAGCGATTCGATTAGCAACAGTCCGTGCAGCAAGCCGCCTTGGTTGAGTGTGTCCGATCAAACCTTTATCCGATAAGCCAAGTTCCAAGCATACCTTTGGGATTTGTGTCGTCTTACCAGAACCTGTCTCGCCCGCAATAACAACAACCTGATGCTTTCTTAATATCGCGCGTATTTCATCCACCTGCTGAGACACAGGAAGGTTATCGGGATAATGTATTCGGACGCCTCTATCTTGGCGCCTCTCTACTAAAGCGCATGAATCTCTGAAGCTTTTTTCTATCTGAGTGCAGAGCTTAGCGAGTTCATCCCCCTCGAGACCGTCTACGCGTGCAATCTTTCTGCGCAAGTGGTGCTGATCTCGGAACATGCACAAACTTAAATCAAGGGCTTTAATTGTACTGATTGTATGTTTTTCAGAAGACACAAAAATTCTTAAATCTTATTAGATACAGTTGCTTACACGATGTTTATTGAATCGCATTGATTGTGGCCTATTCTAAGTGAATACGACTTAACTTGAACGGAAATAAACATGCGGGTGATTGAGAACATTACTTACGACGAACTTCACGTCGGAGATTATGCCACATTTACAAAAACATTAACGGAAGATGAGCTCGTTTTGTTTGCAGCTGCATCTGGCGATGTCAATCCAGTATCGCTTGACGCAGAATACGCAAAGAAAACAACATATAAAGAACGGATTGGGCACGGTATGTGGGCTGGTTCTCTTATTTCAGCTGCGTTGTCAACAGTTATTCCAGGGCCAGGAACGGTCCACCTTGAGCAAAACCTCAAATTCGCTGATGCCGTCCGAGTCGGGGATACTCTAACCGTGACACTCATCGTGAAAGAAAAGCTCGAGCGCCACCGCGTCGCAATGGACTGCAGAGTCAAAAATCAGGATAATAAGGAAATTCTCACGGGCACTTCCCTAATTGTTGCCCCGACCGACAAAGTATCCCTACAGGAACCCAACCTGCCAAGGATAGAGATAGAAAGCTAGCAGCCAAAGAGTATTTAAAGAGCGATACATGACGACGCGCGCAGAACAAAAACAACGAACGCGCAGAATGATTTTAGATGCTGCACTCTCTTTGTTATCAGACAACCGAAGCTTGGATAGCCTTGGCCTTCGCGAAGTAACGCGAGAGGCTGGGCTGGCGGCCCCCTCGTTCTATAGACATTTCCCGAACATGGCGGAACTAGGGCTAGCCCTAGTAGAAGAGGCGGGGTTATTTCTGAGACAGATGCTCAGAAAAACAAGGCAAAGAATTGGCGAAACCGAAAGCGCTATCGACACCTCTGTAGACACCTTCATCGAATTCCTTGAACAATATCCTGTTCATTTCAGAATCTTATTACAAGAACAAGTTGGCTATTCTGATGAATACAGAAAAGCGGTGCGTGCTGAGGTCGACAACTTCGTTACCGAGCTTGTGAGCTACCTAGATGCGCGCTCTGACGCGCTAAATAGACCAAAGCTAGATGCTCAAAATACGGCTGAAGCAATGATCGCGGTTATTATCTCGATGGGTACAAAACTCACTGTACTTGATCGAAGAGAAAAGCAACGCATTCGCGATAATACCGCTGAGCAGCTTCGTATTGTAATGCGCGGAGCACTATCCAAGCGCTAGAGCCCAAGAATTAACAACAAACCTGATTGTATAGCCGCATTACCAAATAGAAAACGCGCCAGCATCATTGACGCTATTCACGGTCGCTCGAGGCAATCCAAGCACCAACGTACCGCCATATAAATCAAGCGCCTCAATGTCTGCAGATAAAGCCGATGCCGACTGGTCATCCTCAAATACACTCAAGAGCACAGGATCCTCATAGGTGGTATGGTCAATCACCTCAGCATGGCCCCTAATAGCTGAGTAGCCATTAAAATCAGCAACAACGCCAGGATTTGCAACCACTAAATAGCGATCTTCGACACGCATTACTGAACCAAATTTTGCTCCCTGTTTTGGTTGACGAGATTTAATGTAGTCAGACAAACCCAAAACCTCGTCATCATCCATATCGTAGCGATATACAGCACCATAATCTCCGTCAAGAGGCGTAAAGCCAGCGGGCCCAACATTCTCTTCAGCACCGACGTTAACCTGATCAGAAGCGCTATCTTCACTTGGTGCACCAATAAAAAAGGACGTCCCTACGATAGCAACGGTGGAACCGAATAGATCACCTTCGTCATTGTTTTGTGGTTTCAGATAGGCCAACGGAGTAATGACATTATTTTGCTGGGGTGTTTCATAAAGCATCACTGAACCTGATTCAGCGTTGCTCGCAGCGACAGGATTTTGGTCAAGAAAGGCAGGGTCAACAACTCCGTTAAAAACAGGAAGGTCGTCAATATTTGCTGCGTCTTTGGGAGCCCCAATCGCGACATAGTTTTCTGTTGCGCTTATAGATGAGCCGAACTCCTGGCCATCATGCTCTATGATTGATCGGTAGGTCAAAACCGAATCAAAACGTCCATCGCTATCTCTTCGATATTGAAAAACCGCTCCCTGCGGCGTCCCGCCACCCTGTCTCGCGAATGGCGCACCAACCAATAACTCACCGCCTACTTCCGCTAACGCGGTCCCAAACCCGTTGTTTGGATACGTAGCATTAGCAGAGTTATCGGGGCTCTTCAGATAAGAAATTTCTTGCGCAGTACAGCCCTCACTGATCAAAAACTCATATACTGCTCCACTATTTGCGCGATCATAAGTGAGACTCAAATTTTCCGCCGAAGCATTCGCAAATCCTGAGAAACCGCTGTCGTCACCCGGAGCCGATACGAATAAACTGTAGCCTCTAACCAGCACCTGATCTCCAAAGCGATCACCCACTCTCGCCCTGGTCGCCTTAATCAAACCACAATAATCGTAGCGTTGGTTCTCTAAATCGAACTCATAGAGCATCACTGCACCAGAGTTTGCTTTTCCAGTCGAAGACGGCGTGACGTTTGCCGGCACAAAACCGGTTTCTAAAGAGGACTCTTTGGGCACACCAACCGCTAAAAATCTTCCGTTAAAAGAAACACTATGCGCGGCACTACCGGCAAGCGATGCCAACGGACTTGGTTCGATGCTCAGCGCAGTTTCCTCAAAAGGGTGGCGCTCAATATCAAAGACAAGCTCAAAGTTTACGTCTTTACTAACGACATACTTCTCTATTTGCTCAACATCGCCATTTTCATCTAGAACAGGATTTCCATCTGAGTCGAGAACATCTTCTAAAACGCGCTGCGCTTGAAACCGACACTCATCCCTCTCCTCGTCAACAAGGTAGGACATCTCAACACCTAAAACGATCTCTGAAATGTTTTGATCTAGCGGGTATTTTGCCTCCACCCCATTTTCAATTGACGCGATATCTGTCGCGCCGTCTCCTTTCCAAATCAAAGAGACGCCGCCAGAGCTGGTTACTTCGCCATTCGAAAGCGCAATCGGATCTTCTTGATCTAGAGTGGTGAAAGAAAAGAACAAACTACTCGCGAGTGCTGGCACACGGACTGACGCACTCGCGTCAGAGTTGCTAATATCCTGCACCGCGTAGTTCAGCTGGGAGGTGCGCCCATCAAGTGAGCGAGTTCTTGCTTCTAGTGAGGCAATAACAGGCGTGACAATTTCAGGCGTTGCGCACTCAGGATCAGACTTAACCTGTTGCGATGGAATAACCAGATCATTAGTACGAGAACAGGCGCTAATAAGTGTGAGTAGCAAGGCTACGGGTATAAAGCGGAAATACAAGGCAACGTCCATCTAAACAGTACAAAGCGATATTATATAGGTCTTATAAATATCGTAAGAGATTCATGACACACTTTGAAGCCAAAAGCACTTTTGCCTCTTTATCAGCTACAATACAGCCCTCCAAATACAGTAAAGAAACCTAAGACATGCCAAACAGAATTTTTTCAATTGCACCGATGATGGACTGGACAGACAGACATCAGCGTTATTTCGCACGGAAGATCACTAGGCATGCACTGCTATACACCGAGATGGTCACGACCGGCGCTATTATCCATGGTGGAGAAGAGCGCCACTTGGCCTACAACAATGAGGAACATCCACTAGCGCTTCAACTGGGAGGGAGTGACCCCAAGCAGCTCGCACAATGTTCAAGTATCGGCCAGAAGTGGGGCTACGACGAGATTAATCTAAACGTAGGGTGCCCTAGCGATCGCGTGCAGAATAATATGATTGGTGCGTGTTTAATGGCCCATCCTAAACTTGTCCATGACTGCTTAGCCTCAATGCAAGAGGCCTGCGATATTCCCGTCACCATCAAACACAGAATCGGCATCGACGAACTCGACAGTGAAGCCTATCTTGAGGAGTTTGTAGGCGCTGTCGCAGAATCCGGCTGCAAAACGTTCATCATACATGCTCGCATCGCGATATTAGACGGGTTAAGCCCAAAGGAAAATCGAGAAATACCTCCATTAAAATACAACAGAGTCTACGACATAAAAAAGAAGTTCCCGAGTCTTGAGATTATTATCAATGGCGGAATCAAAACGATTGCTGAATGTCAGACGCATCTGCAACATGTCGACGGCGTCATGTTAGGTCGAGAGGCCTACCACAACCCTTGGTTACTCTCGGAGGTCGACACTAGCCTCTACAATAAATCGACCACTGTACAAACTCGTGAAAACATTCTTCGGGAAATGTATCCGTATATAGAAGACCAGCTGGCTCGAGGTCAGAAGCTAAGTTACATTACACGCCATGTTCTTGGGCTTTTCCATGGGCAGTATGGCGGCAAACAATTTCGTAGATACATTAGCGAGAACGCACACAAACCAGGCGCAGGCATAGAGGTACTAGACAAAGCACTTGAATTTGTTAGATCCACTCAAGCAGCCTAGAATAAAACTATGTTGAGTGATGCTATTCGGTTCTAAATCAGATCGATTTCGATTAACTTAAATCTTTAAAATCACAAAAAAAAGAAGTAAACCTATGGCGAGCAAACTAGAACAACTTAGAACCATGACCACGGTAGTAGCTGACACAGGAGATCTCCAAGCGATTAAGCAATGGAAACCTGAAGATGCAACGACAAACCCTTCCCTTCTTCTCAAAGCGGCCGCACTAGACGAGTACCAACCCCTTATTGCCGACGCAAAAAAATACGGAGCAAGGCATGACGTCGATAGCCAAGAACAATTAGATCTGGCTTGTGATTATCTTGCTTGCTCTATTGGTAAAGAAATTTTGGGCCATATTCCCGGGAAGATTAGTACTGAAGTGGATGCTCGGCTGTCTTTTAGCACGGATGAAACTGTCAATCGTGCACTCAGGCTGATTGATCTATACGACTCAAAAAACGTAGCAACAGAACGGGTATTAATTAAAATCGCGTCAACATGGGAAGGCATACAAGCGGCTAAAATTCTTCAACAAAAGGGCATCAACTGTAACCTGACTCTGCTCTTCGATTTTGCGCAGGCCCAGGCGGCTGCTGATGCTGGCGCGTTCCTCATATCTCCGTTTGTCGGTCGAATTTTAGATTGGTATAAAAACGATAGCGGAATCACTGATTATCCTGCTAACGAGGACCCAGGTGTATTGTCTGTGCAGCAGATCTACAGGCACTACAAAGCATCGGGCTACGATACGATTGTAATGGGCGCGAGTTTTAGAAATACAGGCGAGATTGAGGAGCTAGCGGGCTGTGACAGGCTTACAATCAGCCCTCAACTGCTGGAAGAGCTGTCTCGCGATGAGGGAGATTTGCAACGCAAGCTCTTCGCAGATAGCCCAAAGAATGGAGACGTCAAAGCGCTTTCAGAATCTGCGTTCCGCTGGGATATGAATGAAAGCGCGATGGCGACAGAAAAGCTCGCAGACGGCATTCGAAACTTCGCGGCGGATCAAATCAAATTGGAAAAACTGCTTAAGGCTTAAGCTACATGATTAACGCGCTAAAAAATTGGTTCGATGAACTTGGCGGTTCAAAATCGACCGTTACCGACCAAGCCACCGCAAATATTGACCTTTGCTGTTTCAGCTTGATGGTCATTACCGCAAGCGTTGACTCGGTATTTGATCCTTCCGAACGTCAAACCATTGAACAACTAGGACGCGACCTCTTCGACCTCGATAATGAGACCATTGCGGAGATTCTGAAAGACGCAAAGACACAAGCGGGTGATTCAACTTCGCTGTATGAATTCACGTCTCTCATTCACGAACACATGAGCGAGAACGAAAAATTCAAACTAGTCGAAGGATTATGGAAAATCGCGTTTGCGGATGGTCAGGTTGATAAGTATGAAGAGCATATTATTCGGAGAGTAGCCGAGTTAATCTACCTTGATCATGCCCGTTTTACCGAGGCTCGTTATTTGGCAGAAACCCAATCTCAATGACGAAAATCATAGGGCATAGAGGAGCGCGAAACGAAGCTCCAGAGAATACTTTGCCGAGCTTCATAATAGCTCAAAAAGCCGGATGTCTAGCATTTGAGCTCGATGTCAGGCTTTCTCATGATCTCCAACTAATGGTGTTTCACGACCAAACACTGGGCAGAACCACTGGGCGCCAAGGAAGTTTGTCGGATTACTCCGCTGAAGTATTAAATAAAATTGATGCGAGGGGTAAATCTCTATGGCCCGATGCCTGCTACATCCCTACTCTGGAACAAGTCTTTCATATCGTCCCTGACACCGTGGATTGGCAACTTGAAGTAAAACCAACAAGCCGCGTAAGAATGAGAATTCTGAGTCAGAAGTTAAATAGATTTGTTTCAAAGCTGAAACCAGAAACGGCTCGCATCACAATCACCTCTTCAAGCAGGTGGTTTCTTAAAGAAGTAAAAATACGCAACCCTAAAATTAGAACAGGTTTCGTCTCAGAGCATCTTGGAGAATCAAGTGTAAGTGTGTGCGAAACACTTGGGTGCGACTTACTTGTCCTCAATCACCGATTTTGCGACCAGGCCACACTGTCTCTCGCAAAACAGTATGGCTTGGAAGTCTCCGTTTGGACTGTGAACGATCTCGACAGAATGGAGGAGTTATCCAGCTTGGGCGTTGACAGCATCATCACGGACATACCGACAAAGGCACTATCTGTTATGTCGTCAAGCATACCTTAGTTAATCTACCGCTAAGATTTAAAACGAGGTTCGGTCCGTTGGATCCGTATCCTCCAAGACTTCCTCGTAGTCGGTCCAGCCATCGCCATCACTGTCTTCAATACGCGGATTCGTCAACTGATCATACTCCTCGACGTTCACCAACCGGTCTCCATCGGCGTCTTCAAATCGGGTAATTCCGGAAGATATGCTGAGCAGCCCGCAACCCGCATCATCTACTAAATCAAATCTTCGCTCATAGAAGCAAGGCATGCCATCACTATCCAAGTCGTTCAGACCGACGTTCGATATTTCAATTCCGCTACTTTTACGGCGCACTTGAACCACATCATCTCCCAGTGAAATAAGCCCCCAAATGCCTTCATCTTCCGATTGAGTAGGAAAATCAAAACCATTTGCTCTAATTGGGGCAACCGAACGGGAGTCTACAAACACTTGAACACTGTCTTGATCAAACAGGGTAGAAACAGACTGGGCATTACTGGCATTCGTATAAGAGGAGATGTAATACTTCTCATGAGTTTTGTCTGTAAGAGTCGATTGCTTAACCAACATTTGCTTCGTACTTGAACGGTAACTAGCGCCCAAGCTAGAAAGATCAGATAAACTAGTAGCCATATCTAGATCTTTCGAAAAAACATAGCCACTAGGAACGATGACCTTACTTCCGGCGCTATCCAAAGAAACATAACTCAGCGGAACCGCATCAAAAAATGCAGTCGCAAGCTGAACCGCCGATAGAAATCCATTGCTGCCCGGCGTTGCGGTTTCAAGCTCTAAGAACCCGAAATCCTCGATAAGACCATTGCCAATTGGAAGGTAGAGTCGTTTGGGGCTGCTCGATGAATCCCACTCAGCGTATTCTAGGTTCGCATCGGGTATTGCAATCTGATCAACATAGCCACCATTAGTGTCATACAAAGCAATACGAGCTTGTGCTCCAAGTCCTAACTGAATGGCTACATGGTCATCGATAGCCACCATCGCCTCTACCATTTCATCGGAATTTAGCGCTATCGGAGGAAGAACATCGATTGTGTTCGGTGACGCCAATGAAACCGAACGCAACTGGCCCGTCTTATCAATGAAGAGCATCTTATCGCTAATCGCTTCATATACGACAAAATCGGCAGCGTCAGAGCTTACATCCAGTTCCTTTAAGTACTCTTTCGCAGAAAGATCATAACGAACAACGGAGTCCCAATCACCGTTAAATAATGCCAACTGCTGAGTTCCACTATCAATTGATGCAAGCTTAGCTCCCTGATCTTGCTCACTCATCCATGTCGAGAAACACTGATGTCGATCAACTCTATCAAAGCCCTGTGATTGAGTTACACAACCGGGGTCTAGAGGGTAATAATCAACATCGTCATCTGCGCCGTCAAAATCACTATCGGTAAGCGTTGGGTATGAAACAAATTGCACGTCAAAACAATACGCTTTACCCGCGCTCTCTATACCTGTTTCATTCGCCAAACAATCGTTGAGAGATACGACAACTCTTGGATTCGAAGCCGCGTTTGCCGCTACCGCATCAACGAACACTGTAGAGAGTTCCGCACCATCTTTAATCCCATCAGAATCCGAATCTTGATTATTCGGTTCAGTTAACAGAATGTTGAGCTCAACACCGTCCAACAATCCATCCGAACCTGCTACACCAAGATTCAAATCAGAGTTTGGGTTCACTGAGCTAGCTTCGGTAAGTTCAGCCTCTTGGAGATTTGACGCGTAATCCTGGTCATAATCTTCTAAACCATCAGAAATCAGGTCATTATCCGAATCCGCAGACAGAGGGTTAGTGAAAGTAAACCGAGCCTCAGCCTTTAAGGTTTCAAACGACATATCATCCGAAAGATCTACAGGAACATCCAGCAAGGTTTGAAGATCAACACCCGCAGCATGGGCCTCAATAACACCGAGCTCCTCAAGATCAGGCAAACCATCAGCATCACCATCTTCTAATAAAGGGTCTGACAATCGCCAAATATACAGTGACGATAGCTCGGGAATATCCAAGTTAAAGGAGCTAATTACTGAGCGATATGGTTCTAGTTCAAAGTCAACTCTCTGCGCGGCAACCCACCCTATGTCCGAAGCACGCGTATTAAGCGAAGCATCACCAATGTCATTGTTATCTAAGTCGGTTCCAAAACGAAGTATGTCGCCCGCACTATCGAAACCAAATACCCAGATCTCATCACCATCAGAGATGGTGTCGCCATCCGTATCCATGACCAATGGATCAGTTCCAATCAACACTTCGACAAAATCAAAAATACCATCAAGATCACCATCAATGGCTAATGGGAATGGATCCATGCTATCTATCAAAAAGTCTTCGTCCGTATCAGGCATGCGTGGATCAATAAGCCTAATAACCTCTTCTCCATCTTCTAAACCATCGCCATCCGTATCTACTTCTCTAGGAAAAGTTCCAGCTATGCGCTCGTCACCATCATTTAGCTGATCACCATCGGTATCCGCATTTGCAGGATCACTAGTACAAATATTGACCGTAACGTTATCAAGAGCAAGACAAGTGACGCCTTGAACCTCTTCGCCGTCACTCAAACCATCTTGATCTGAATCTCTAATCCAAGGATTTGTCTCAAATAGAAGC
>NZ_LWFT01000436.1:0-431 GCF_001635105.1 Oleiphilus sp. HI0079 | reverse complement strand
AAGAGTTGACGCTAGAAATGGACAGTCATGCCGTCACCGATATTGAAAGAAAGGGTTTACGCACTGTCGGCATATACACGCTTATATTCTCGGGCCTGCTTGCCGCGACGATCGTCCCTGAGAATGGCATATTACGACACCCCGATACAGGACTCGTTGCAGGGTCTCCTTTCTTGAAGTCCATCGTCGCGTTTATCTTCATCTACTTTTCGCTAGCGGGGATTATCTACGGCAAAGTCGTTAAAACAATCACAAGCTCTAACGATGTCGTTCATGCGATGAATCACGCCATGACGACAATGGGGGCTTATATTGTCTTGGTATTTTTTGCTGCGCAATTTGTCGCTTTCTTTAAGTGGACCAACCTTGGAGCAGTGCTCGCTGTCGTGGGTGCAACAGGTCTGGAAAGCCTCGGCTTAACCGGCCCTGAG
>NZ_LWFT01000435.1:0-419 GCF_001635105.1 Oleiphilus sp. HI0079 | reverse complement strand
GCAGGCGGCGGGGTACTCTGGCAATGCTCGACTGGTTGGTCAGATTCTAAAACAGCTTCCGAGCGATTCAAGCATCCCTTGGTTTCGGGTAATCAATGCACAAGGCAAAATCTCCTTCCCAGAAAGCTCAGAGCATTACTTGAGTCAAAAAAACGCGTTAATGGCCGAAGGGCATCCCGCGTTGATTGGCAAATCACACCTTAGTAAAAAACTTTGGCCTTAATAGCAGCGTCGACATACTGATTAAACCGCGTGTTTTTTGTGACCAAACACGCAGTGTACGTTTCTTTACAATCCGAGCGAGAATCTTAGCTACAGTAAGTATATAACGATCAATTTTGCGTGATGCATTAAACCGCCTACCGGTGGTGATAGAGCATTGCTCGCAGCGCAGTAGGCCACAGAGCCAAAAGCATTTA
>NZ_LWFT01000434.1:0-672 GCF_001635105.1 Oleiphilus sp. HI0079 | reverse complement strand
AAAACATGCCTGGCCAACTAAAGCAGATTGCTGATCCCCGATAAGTGCGCACACTGGTATATTTACACCAAGTAACTCCTTTGCAGTCTCCCCGAAGTCCGCAGCACAGTCTTTCACCTCAGGAAGCAATGAGGCTGGCACATCAAAAAGCTGGAGCAGCTCATCGTCCCACTGCTGCTCATGAATATTAACCAGATTGGTTCGAGAGGCATTGGTGGCGTCTGTTGCATGCTGCTTACCACCGGTCAAACGCCAGAGTAAGAAGCTATCCACCGTTCCAAAAGCTAAGTCGCCGTTCTCCGCCGCTACTCTAGCGCCATCGACATGATCCAAAATCCAAGCTATTTTCGTTGCCGAAAAATAAGGATCCAGCACAAGTCCCGTTTTACTCGTTAACGTCTTCTCGTCAAACTGAGACCGGATCTTCTCGCATTGTTTGGCGGTTCTTCGATCTTGCCAAACAATCGCGTTATACACTGCCTTGCCAGTCTTTCGATCCCAAACAACGGTTGTCTCTCGTTGATTAGTAATACCTATTCCTGATATCTGCNCCGGATTAACACCTGCGTCTGCTACAACCTTGCGCATCACATCCAGCGTTGTGCTCCATATCTCTTCGGGGTCATGCTCAACCCAACCGTTATGAGGAAAAAACTGAGTGAATTCTTCTTG
>NZ_LWFT01000433.1:0-284 GCF_001635105.1 Oleiphilus sp. HI0079 | reverse complement strand
TATCTGACTTTGAATAATCGAGAATGTGTGGCAAAACAATTGAGTTCGCTAGTCCATGAGGTGTTGCGTAGAGGGCGCCAAAATTGTGAGCGATCGCATGAACATAGCCGACACCTGCTTTCGTGAAAGCAAGGCCTGCATAGTATGAGGCCATCGCCATGTTTTGGCGGGCTTCTAAGTTTTTGCCGTCATGAACTGCAGTCTCTAAGTTCTCCATGATGAGCTTGGTGGCGGCAAGCGCGTAGCTTCGTGTTTCATCTGTCGCATTGGTTGAAATATAAGAC
>NZ_LWFT01000432.1:0-469 GCF_001635105.1 Oleiphilus sp. HI0079 | reverse complement strand
GACTCATGCGCGGTCCAGCAAGTTGTATAGCTTAAACTCTATCATTTCACTCCCGAACGAGACGTGAACCAAATCATCTTGAATCATCATTCCAATCTGCATTGTTCGCTCTGCCATACCGGCGAGCTGTTCAAGCGGCTCTTTGTCGATACGAAACGCTGTAATACCATGGCGAATCGACGCATCTTTTTTAATGCTCTCCAGCCACTGCTCCACATCCTGACCACCATAACTGAACACTGTGACTTTTTTACTTCTGCCAATCGCTTTTTTCAGACGTTTCGCGTCTGGCTTACCAAGCTCGATCCAGTGTTCAATCTCACTACTATAATTGAGCGCCCATACATCCGGCTCATTGTCAGTACTCAAGCCTTTAGTGAACTCAATCCCTTCTTCATAGCACAACGCATAGGCTAGCACTCGTGCGCACATCCGCTCTAGGGTCTCTGACGGATGCAGGGCGACATGC
>NZ_LWFT01000431.1:0-392 GCF_001635105.1 Oleiphilus sp. HI0079 | reverse complement strand
CTGCGAGCCTGCTTCCAAAGCAGTCTCTCATCCCCTCCAAAACGCCTGACGATCTCCGGCAATTTCTTTCCAATGCGAGTAATGTGCTGGATCAACACAGAAAAGCTCAAAGCAGCTTGTTCGAAGCCATTCGAAATGAATTTACACAAGAGGCGATGGTCTCGAGAACATGCACTTTGTACAGGCAGTTAGTGCGACGCAGCGAGTTGCTATTTCTTGGCGATTGCAACACCTGCGGAACAGAACAGCTAAAAGGCCAGGCGTACCCGGCTCTTGTTGGCGAAGCGCTAAATCGGCGCATCCAAAATTGTGGCCAAACGATGGCAACAACACGAGAAGCACTCAAGTATTTTGCACACTTTGGTCATGATCACCTCAACGCGGTATTTATT
>NZ_LWFT01000430.1:0-373 GCF_001635105.1 Oleiphilus sp. HI0079 | reverse complement strand
CGATGCAGACCAGCGCATGGTTTACCTTGCCGCCTCGGCTTCTGCGGTGCTNGCGAACGACGCATTCACTCGGTACGCGCGCATAAAACTGAAGCTACCATTAAATGAGTCAATGGCGAAGAAAACGATCGCGCTTGAGCGTGCGATGCAGGCGTACCAAAAAACTGCTTCCTACGGGATTTCCAGCTTTTCGACAGAAGCCGGTTACCGTATGGCCGACATCTATGTGCAGCTTAGCCAGGATTTAATGAACTCTGATCGACCAAAGGGTTTAAACGAACTTGAATTGGAGCAGTATGAGATTTTGCTAGAAGAACAGGCGTTTCCATTCGAGGATAGTGCAATTGATATTCACGAGCAAAACGCGAGCCGC
>NZ_LWFT01000429.1:0-448 GCF_001635105.1 Oleiphilus sp. HI0079 | reverse complement strand
TTGCTGGCATCAAGTCTGGTGAAGAACCAGCGCTTGCTCCAGATGACAACGCGAAGTACTACGCTGAGTTGGTTGTTGACCTAGATGCAATCGAAGAACCGATGATTGCTGACCCAGACGTTAACAATGAAGACGTATCTAAGCGTTACACGCACGACGTAATCCGTCCTACGTCATACTACGCGGATCGTAAAGTTGACTTAGGCTTTGTTGGCTCTTGTATGGTGCATAAAGGCGACATGCAAATTATCGCTGCGATGCTTCGCAACCTGGAGAAGAAAGGCCCTATTACATTCAAAGCGCCTCTTGTTGTTGCTCCACCAACATACAACATTGTTGATGAGCTAAAAGCGGAAGGCGATTGGGATATCCTAGCGAAATATGCAGGCTTCGTTTTCGATGATGAGCATCCAAAAGAAGCAGCGCGTACTCAGTACGAAAACATCCT
>NZ_LWFT01000428.1:0-8838 GCF_001635105.1 Oleiphilus sp. HI0079 | reverse complement strand
ATCCACGCCTGCACCAGCACCAGCACCAGCACCAGCACCAGAGAGAAGATATTGCATCAAAGGCGCGCGTAACGTTTGCGCATCTCTTGATGAACACACAAAATCCAAATACTCAGCCCGGTATCCGGCCTCACCACTACCTTTATAACCCAAGAAATATAAGGTTCGAAGAGAAAGTAATTTAAGAAATGGTCGATGGGCAATATAGAAGGGAAGAATCGCGACCAGGCGCTCTCCTTCGCGGCACGCTACCAGAAACAACTCAAAATCGTCCTCTTTAAACGTCCTCCACCAGGCGTACATCCAACACCATGATGTAAACACGCTTTGATCAGACGTCGCATGCAAGGCATCCCACTCAGGCTTGATTTTCTCAAACTGCGCCTCAGATAATCGCTGAAAAGTTAACTGCTGTCCATCGCTGCTCGCCATTTAAAGTAACAACCCTGATCTGGATAGGAAGTAAATCGGAAGTAAATTTGGATAAGCCCACAATGTCTTATAGTATGCTTAACTACTAAGGATAGCTTAGATAAATTAAACAATTACAAGAAGTAATCGTGCGTAGCCAATACAGCCCTTTAGTTTCTATAACTCTCTTTTTTCTCTTCCAAGCCATTTTGTTTCATGAGGCTTGGGGTTCGCTCGTTCAACTATGGCTAAAGATGGATTACGCCTACTCGATGGGCTTACTTGCTTTAGCACTAGCCATTTACAGCGCATTCCAAAAGCGCGATAGCATCGCAACATCTGCACATAAACCGCACGCAATTAATCTCATATTGTTATTCGGCTCTGCTCTAGTGCTGACTCTGGCATCTTATCTAAATATTCAGATCGGAACGCAACTTATGCTAGTGCCCATTCTTTTCTTTGGCATATCCAGCATCAGCGGCGTAAAAGCCGCTGCACACTTCATTATCCCGTTACTTTATATTCTATTCGCTATTCCAGTTTGGGATTACCTAAACCCTTTATTACAAGAGCTAACCACACTAGTGTCCACAAACATTGTTGAAGCTCTAGAAATGCCCGCGTTAATCAACGGAAATACAATCAACCTGCCATACGGCACGCTAGAAATAGCCGGGGGCTGCTCTGGACTCAGGTACTTCATCGTTACGCTAATACTGGTTTTGTACTTTTCTCAGCAACGTCCAAACTCAACACGCACTGTCATTTCAATGTTTTTTATTGCTGCTGGATTTAGCTTAATCGCCAACTGGATTCGCGTTGTGCTTCTGATTGTGATTGCACACCAAAGCAACATGGAAAGCTCGCTGGTAGCGGACCACGAGATGTTTGGCTGGGTAGTCTATGTGGTTACCATGATGCCTTGCGTCTGGTTACTTTTAAGGATCGAGCGCCGCGCACTCGTGCAAACCGAGGCTAAAGTCGAGGCCGAAGAGCAAAACACCCTACCAATTGAGAAAGCAGCCCATACTAACCAGACAATTAGACCCGGCTACCTCGTGACGTCGATCGTCGCCATTAGTATCGCTCCATTACTAATGGGCTTGGCGCAGTACAACCAAACACAAAGCTACTCAAAAGCCAGTTTCGAAACGCAGCTCGCCGCTCCGCCAAGCAGCTGGGCGATTACCGAAGCGCAGACATCAATATTTCAAACAGGCTTTACTGGAGCGGAAAACGAAAACAACTTTCAGCTCATAAATACATTTTCTGGAACCAAATTGAACGTCAAAATTCTTCGATATGGATCTGAGCATCAGGGAGCAGAACTGGTCAACAATAATAACCGGCTTGCAAGCGACTCGTGGAAGACGAGCTACACCTCAGCAAACAACTTTTATCAAAAAGCCACACTAACCAACCAGTTGCATCAAAAACTGGCTGTCATTTGGTACTATCGAATCTCAAATACCAGAACAACCAACGAATTAAAGGCGAAACTCGCGCAGCTAACGAGCGTATTTGCCGACGCACCACCTAAAGCGCTCGTTGCCATTTCGGCACGATGCTCAGCAAGCTGCGATAAAGAGTTTTCAGAGCTAGACAAACTCCTAAGCACCTACGAGCCATACTAAGCCCATAGAATTAATTCAGCTGCAAGCAAACAAGGGTTCAACACAACATGACATTTCTATTTTGGATCGCTGTATTTGGAACGCTCTATAGCTACTTTATCTATCCAATTGCATTAAAGTTACTAGCCAACAAGCCAAGTAAAGCAAGTAATACCGCCAGTGCGAATGGCACTGCTGAGACGCGCACTGATGCGCTTTCTGGCAATAGAAACACTCCACCAAACAGTGCCTCATTTATCATTACTGCACACAACGAAGGCGCTAAAATTGCAAAGAAAATCGAGAACACACTCGCGCTTGATCAAAGCGGTTTAGAGCTTGAGATCATTGTTGCTTCTGACTGCTCAACCGACGACACCGATGACATCGTAAAATCTTACCAAGACCGTGGCGTCACTCTAGTTCGTGCAGACCAACACCTAGGTAAAGAATACGCGCAACTTTGCGCGATCAAAGCGGCAAATCACGATGTGCTTATTTTTTCCGACACAGCAACAGAGCTAAAAGGTAACGTTTTACAAAAACTAATGGCTTATTTTACGAATGAAAATGTTGGCGCGATCTCAAGCGAAGACCGTTTTATTACAGCCGACGGTAAAGTTGCCGGAGAAGGCGCCTATGTAAAATATGAGATGTGGCTACGTGGCAAAGAATCCTCCTACAGAGGGCTTGTCGGTTTGAGCGGTAGCTTCTTTGCTGCACGTAAAGAAATCTGTTCAAACTGGGACATACATTCCCCTAGCGACTTCAACACCGCATTGAACGCTGCAAAAGCCGGAAAACGAGCAATCTCCTGCCCTGATGTAGAGGGTTATTACCCAAATCTAAAAGACGAATCAAAGGAATATCAGCGAAAATTACGAACAGCCATTAGGGGCATGACAGGCTTAAGTCGACACACAGAAGTGCTCAACCCATCGAAATTTGGCATGTTTGCGTTTCAAGTTTGGAGCCATAAAGTGATGAGATGGGCCGTGCCTTGGTTTATGCTGCTCGCACTTGTGAGCAACGCATTCTTGTTGGATTATTGGTTTTATCAGCTTTGCTTTGCGATTCAATTAGCAATGGCTAGCGCATTTATCTCAGCACACTTTCTGCCAGCGCTTCGACAAAACGGCGTCATCAAACTCATCTACTTCTTTTACCAGGTAAACTTTGCGCTTGCTCATGCCGCTATTAAGTTTTTCAGCGGAACGCGCATGACCACCTGGAAGCCATCGGCAAGATAAAATGCACGTACCGCGCTTTGTTCGCCCTGTTGGCGAACCGATTAAAACTAGCCAAACAAAAGATTCTAGCAATCTTAAGCTAAGCGCTTATGTAGGCTACGAACGCGAATTCTATGGCTCAGGCACCATGGCATTGCAAGCCGCCCTCACCGTCATGAAAACACAGGTTAAAAGCACCATAGCAGCAAAATGCATGCTTGCTGGCTATGGCTGCCCAGATCTAATCTCAGCTTGTGTTGGAGCGGAAGTCGAACCAGTCTTAATAGATACTGCGCCTAATTCTCCTTTCCCTAGCGAGACATCAATTGAGCGCGCTGCGCACGAAGGCTGCACAGCCATTATTCTGGTTAACTTTCTGGGCCTTAGCCCACCAAAAGAGCTAGTAACTAAGTGCAAACAACTCGGATTATTTATCATCGAAGACCGCGCGCAGAGTTTTTTATCCCCGCCAATCAATATACAGGGCGAAGGCGGGTTATTCGGGGATGCGGTGATATTCAGTTTCGGTAAAGGAAAGCCTCTTAGCCTTCTCGGCGGTGGCATGCTTTTAGTCAAAAAAAACATCGCGTTTCAAGCCGTTTCAGATCAGGCAGATGACTCAACGATTTCGACGATAAGAACAAAACTAAGCATCATTGCGTACAACCTCATCATCCGCCCATCGCTTTATCCGCTACTGCTTAAAATACCCGGCCTCTCGATCGGAGAAACGCGTTATCACGCCCCCCAATCTATTAAGGCAATGGATGCAATGCGCCTAGCTATGCTACCCCACGCTATAGAGAGCTTTCGTTCAAAGCCTCACGATACCGCTCAAAAAATTATCGGCCAGCTAAATCCAACATTTAAGCTGCTAGGTATCACATCACTACTGAGCCAAAATGATGGATTACGTATGCTACGCCTCCCATTACTCGCTCATAACAAGGCAATGCGAGATGAGTTGGTCGATAAACTGGTAGAGCATGGTATTGGGGCAACAAAGCTTTATCAATTGAGCATTCCCGATGTTCAAGGCATACCGAGTCAAGTAAAATCGGAATTGCTCTCTAGCATACATCTAGAAAATGCATGCAACTTCGCAGACAGACTCTTTACTATACCTTGTCATAGCGATGTAACAGCCAACGACATTGAAGCGATCAAGAACACGCTGGACAACTACTTAAGCCCAAAGGAAATAGCATGAAGCACGCAATGACCGTGGATGTCGAAGACTACTTTCAGGTCGCGGCATTTGCGCCCAACATCAAGTATGACGAGTGGGAAAAATGGCCAATGCGCGTTGAGCAGAATACCCATGCGATACTAGATCTATTCGACAAGCAGGGAATTCAAGCCACGTTTTTCGTCTTAGGCTGGGTGGCAGAACGCAAGCCGGAACTCGTGCGGGAGATTCAAAAACGAGGACATGAAATCGCATGCCACGGAATGACGCACCAACTGGTTTACTCCCAAAAACCAGAGGTTTTCCGGGAAGAAACATTCAGATCGAAAGCGCTATTGGAAGACATCACCGGTCAAGCCGTAAACGGTTATCGCGCGGCAAGTTATTCCATCACAAAACAATCACTCTGGGCATTAGAAACACTCATCGATGCTGGCTTTACCTACGACTCAAGCATCTTTCCTGTGCACCACGATCGTTATGGTATGCCTGGGGCACCACTGAATATTCATACTGCGATCACCACCGCGGAAAAGAGCATTACTGAGTTCCCACTCACATCAGCACAATTTATGGGCCGCCGTTTACCTGTCGCAGGCGGCGGCTACTTTCGAATCTACCCGTATTGGTTTACCCGATCAATGCTCAAACGCGCTAGTGAAGAAATCGATCAACCTTTTATTTTTTACCTCCACCCCTGGGAAGTAGACCCAAACCAACCACGCATACCGGGCGCATCGGCTCTTAGCCGTTTTAGACATTACACTAACCTTAAGCGATGCATGCCAAGGCTCGAAACACTCATCAAAGACTTTGAATTTACGACAGTACAAGCGGTCACAGATACATACATAAGCAACGCACCCGCCTCCGGCGACGCACCTGTAAAAAGTGCAATGCAACAGTTTGATTACCGTAGCTTGAGCACGTAAGAAATGTCTAACGCTAGAATCGATACAAACCTAAACGAGACGAACGAGCCAAGCGAACTAAACGAAGCGCTAGCCAAACTTGAAGAAGAAGCTAAGCGGCTCTCAAAGCTTATTGGCCAAGCGAAACGCTCTGGAGAGGATGTAAGCGAGCTCATTGCGGCTAAAAAATCCCTCCACCAAGACAAAATAGAGCCCTTAAAAAAACAAATTGCGGAAACCGTGTCCGAAAAGGCATCAGCACAAACCATTGCCCACAAACAAATTGAGCAGCTAAAGCCGCCAGCGCCCTACAAAAACCCCACACATTTAATCAGTTCAGACTCTCTCGCTCTAAGCCTTGTTGATCTTACCGATAAGGGCCGTGACGATGGTCGTGAGAGTAACAATGACAGCTCCGCCACATTAAAACAGCGCTGGGACACATACATTGCGGCACACCCAAGCGGCAATATCTACTACGAATGGCGCTTTCTAGAAGCCATCTCACGAATATTCGGTCATAAAATTAAGCTGCTCACAGCAACAGAAAAACAGAGTGGTCAAATCATAGGCGTGCTGCCGATCGTTGAGCAGAAGAGCAGACTCTTTGGACATTTGTGGACCAGCATCGCCTTTGTGAACTATGGCGGCCCGCTTTGTAACAACGAAAAGGTTGAGGCATCCATTTTTGAGTTCATACAGCAAGTAGCCAAACAAGAGAGCATCAAAAGGCTAGAAGTCCGCGGCCTTTATGAGCGCCCCATTCCAGATAGCTGGAACTGCTCTCAAGACAAGGCCAGCATGTGGCTGCCGCTACCCTCGGACAACAACAGCGACACCTTACTATCAAGCTTTAAGGCAAAGCTTCGCTCACAAATACGCAAAGGCTACACCGATGCCGTCAGTGCAAAAGTCGGTGGGCTAGAGCTCATTGATGATTACTACACCGTATTCGCACGCAACATGCGTGACTTAGGAACGCCTGTTTATAGCAAACGCCTGTTTTCAGAACTACTCAACACACTCGCGAATCAAGCATGGCTGGTACTTATCTATCATCAAGGCAAACCAGCATCGGCGGCGTTTCTCATCAAAACAGGCGACCGAATGGAGATCCCTTGGGCCTCAACCATTCGAGATTACAACCGTTTTGGGCTTAATATGGTGCTGTATTGGGAAGTACTAAAACTAAGCTGCGAGCAAAAATGTGTCGTTTTTGATTTCGGCCGCTCAAGCATTAATGCAACGACATACAAGTTTAAAAAGCAGTGGGGCGCACAGCCGGTTCAGCATTACTGGTATGGTTATGAGCCAGGGGAAGACTCATCGAGCGGCCAACTCCAGGGAACAAGCAAAGCAAGTACAGAAAACCCGAAGTTTAAGATACTCATTGCCTGTTGGAAGCGACTTCCGATATGGTTGAGTAAACTCATTGGCCCTAGTATCGTGAAGTTTATTCCTTGATTGAGCATCCATCGAAACATAGCAGATCTAAATTTTAATGCCGACTAAAAAACAGAACAGATTCGCAACCATAGATGGCTTTAGGGGTTTGGCCGCTCTTGGTGTAGTTCTGTACCATTTTTACGGGAGCCTTAAACCTGCTTTAGATAATGCTCTTCCTTCTTTCATAACCACCCTTTTTTCCTACGGATACTTGGGTGTACCCATTTTTTTCGTGATTAGTGGTTTCGTAATTTCGCATACAGTCGGAAGAACAACAATCACACGAAAATATTTTGGGAACTTCATCCTAAGACGGAGCATCAGGCTAGACTTTACTTACTGGGCATCAATCCTATTAGCCATAATCTTGTTACTCGGTAAAAATCTCTATCTTAACGCCGATGAACCTATCCCTTCTATGGGAAATGTACTTATCCATATGTTCTACTTACAGGACATAACACAAATTCATCCGCTGATCTCAGTCGTTTACTGGACTCTATGTTTGGAAGTCCAGTTTTATCTATTTTATATACTGA
Source organism: Oleiphilus sp. HI0079 (assembly GCF_001635105.1). Classification (NCBI taxonomy): domain Bacteria; kingdom Pseudomonadati; phylum Pseudomonadota; class Gammaproteobacteria; order Oceanospirillales; family Oleiphilaceae; genus Oleiphilus; species Oleiphilus sp. HI0079. Next base: position 1,497 of record NZ_LWFT01000428.1, on the reverse strand, counting down.
CACTTTGGATTTCTCAAAAAACCACATCGACAACCGATTCAGTTCACTCCGCAATTGTAATAGGGGTGGGTTGTTACTCGATTCTTTTAGACTACGGTTTACTAGCATCCCCATACCCTGGGCTTTTCTTTTCTAATTGGCACTACTTCTTACTAGGGGTACTCGTCAGCAAGAGTAACTCTTCAGCCAACAACGCCCCTCTCTTTATTTGGTTAGCCATAGAGTTAGCGTTCATATTCTTCAATGATGCACGCCCCTATATTTTTGCGGGATTCACCTTCGCAACAGCGCTATTTTTAATATTAAAGCTACAACTGCAAAACAAACTTCTTCAGGCTCGTGGATTTCAGTATTTTGGAGTGATTTCTTACACTCTTTATTTGGTTCATCCAGACATTGGATGGAAAGCTATCATGTTCGGGAAAAAATTCTTTAAAGAGAGTTTAGACACTATTGATGCATTGGCATTAATGGCTATTGGCCTGATGTTCAGCATAATCACGGCCCATATTCTTCATATTCTAGTAGAGAGGCCATCTCTAAAGTTGGCTGCCGAACTAAAGCATCGTAATTTAAAAGATATTGTACTTAAACGACATCCAGCTAAGACCATATGAAACCTATTCAATTCGCCAAAAACATCATCAAGAATCTGCTAGCTCGTATAAAAGCGCACCAATTCAATACTGGCCTAAAAAAGGGTGCGTATGATGGCAAGCTAATTATATTGATGTATCACCGAGTTCTACCAAAGCATGACCCAAGGCTCGCTACAGAAGAGCCTGGCATGTATGTCACCCCCGAGACTTTAGACATGCACCTGAGTGAACTCAGCAAAAAAGCGCAGCTTGTCCATATTGAAGAATGGCTCGAACTCGCAAAAACCGATGCATTGGAAAAAAAACTCTATTGCGCCATTACCTTTGACGATGGATGGGCCGACAACTACGAATTTGCCTTCCCTCTTCTGAAGAAACACCAAGCCCCCGCATGCATATTTTTGGCAACAGACTACATTGGCACCGACACAACCTTTTGGCCTGAGCGTTTAGCGGCTGCTCTTATTGATCGCACAAAAAACAGTGCCACCAAGCTTAAGTTAGATGCGTTCTTTAGTGAGCTTGGCGAAGAGATAGATGCGACTAATTTGAACAAACAAAATCGAGACTACATTTCGCACCTTATCCAAATCGCCAAACAAAAGCCGGACGATGAGATAAAGTCATTCCTAGACGCCCTTCCGAAACGCAAAGCATCAAATAAAAATAAGGCTAAGTATCAAACAGATATGTTGAGTTGGGAACAAGTAAAAGAAATGCAAGAAGCAGGTGTTCAAATCGGCGGCCACACTCGCAGCCACTTGCGCTTAAACAATCAGGTAAGACCGGATCGTTTAAAAAATGAGATCATCGGATGTGCCGACGACATAAAGCAGAATATAGGAACAGCACCTACTTCATTCTGCTACTCCAACGGTGACACCAGCCAAAACGCACT
>NZ_LWFT01000427.1:0-14329 GCF_001635105.1 Oleiphilus sp. HI0079 | reverse complement strand
CCCTATTTTGGTGGCGTGTATTATCAAGTTGCGCGCAAATCCGGCTACCGTCAATGGGACTCTTTCATGTATTCGTTCATGATGTCCACGTTTTATTGGGAGTACGGGTTAGAGGCTTTTGCGGAAGTACCGTCGGTTCAAGACTTGGTCGTGACGCCCGTAGGCGGATGGTTGTGGGGCGAATGGTCTTACCAGAAAGAGAAAGAAATTCGTAAGAATGGTGGCACCGTTTACGAATCTTATTTCTGGGGAGATATCGCTTTATTTTTGCTCGACCCCGTGGACACGATTGGCGCAGGCATAAACAACATGATGGGGCGAGAGGTAGTGAAGGCTGGAACAGCCTGGGTATCGACTCAACCTGCGTCTGGCAACGGTCAAAACCAGTCGAGTAACGATCAATGGAGCTTAAACATTGCCTTCCAATTCTAGTAACCTCGCAACGATTAAACGCTTAGCACTCATTGCTAGTTTGTTCATGCCCATTGCGGCACACGCAGAAGATCCAATTGATCGGAGCATCATTTTTGTTGCTGCCAATGCTGGCCTTGCTCATTTCGACTCCAAGCGTCACTTTGAGGACCGGGATTTTGGAGGCCTATCACTTGGATTACATCTAAACAGATCATGGTCTACTTCCTTATTTTACTCACGTTCGCACCCCGAAAGTGGCTTAGGAAGAAATGTTCGGTTCGAAAACTATTTTGTGCAAGTTAAGCACTACTGGCGCGGAGAGAGCCAATGGCGACCATATTTGGTTGGCGGACTAGGCGAAACGATCCAAGACAGAGAAGAAGACCGTTCAAGCACCACAGCACACGCTGGTTTAGGGATGCACTATGCGATTAATGCAAAATGGGCAGGACAACTGGATTACAGATACTTCAGCGCTCTTCACGATGGCTTTCAGGACAAGACATTGATGACTAGCCTCATTTATCGATTTGGCACAGGGGAACGATAGAAACAAGGACAAGCGATAGGACGCAAGCAAGATCCGCTCTTTCGGAACAGTCCAATCAGATGACCTAAAAGGCGCTTATAGCGACACTCTACCATTCAAGGCACAGTAGCTGTAAACTGTGCCGGCTTAAACCAAGACAATCTGTATTGTCGCGAAGAAATCTGCCGCAGCATATTTGGAATAAGCACCGTTATGATCCTCAAGCCCACCATATCTGGAAAGTTATATATTGTCGCCGCTCCATCAGGCGCTGGCAAAACGAGCCTTGTTCACGAACTAACTGATCGCTACAGCGATATTGCAGTCTCTGTGTCGCACACCACCCGAGACCAACGTCCGGGCGAGCAAGACGGAGTGAACTACAACTTCGTGTCTGTTGAGCAGTTCAAGCAGCTCATTGATCAAGGTGATTTTATCGAGCATGCCGAGGTCTTCGGCAATTACTACGGTACATCAAGGAACTGGGTTCAGGAGCGTCTTGACCAAGGACTGGATGTAATACTTGAAATCGATTGGCAGGGTGCGCGTCAGGTAAGAGAGCAGTTCCCAAGCGCAATCAGCATTTTCATCGTGCCACCATCCAAGGCAACGCTCAGAACACGCTTGGAAAGCCGAGGCCAGGACAAAGCCGAAGTCATTGATCGCAGAATGCAGGAAGCGACATCCGAATGCAGCCACTTCAACGAGTTTGATTATTTGGTAGTGAATGAGAATTTCAGTCAGGCCGTTGCCGAGCTGGGAGCTATTTTTATTTCTCACAGACTGCTTGTTGACACACAAGCGCAGCGTCATAAAGACATTATCGACGACCTGTTGTCATAAGCACGTAACTAACATAGAATGCGCGGTTCGTTTTTGGGCTAACATAAAGTCCACTATTTTGATTTCTAGAGGTGAATTTGAATGGCACGTGTGACCGTTGAAGATTGTTTGGATAACGTAGACAACCGCTTTGAACTTGTCATGGTAGCAACGAAGCGTGCACGCCAGCTTGCAAACACTGCACAAGAGCCGTTAGTGCCTGTGGAAAATGACAAACCTACCGTTTTGGCCCTGCGTGAAATTGCAGAAGGCCACATCAATGCAAAAAACGTTGACTTAAGCACTCCTGAGTAATTTCTTTACTACAAGACGCTTGAAAAACCTGCTAGCTTAAATAATATTAAGCAATGCCTAGAAAAGCTGATCAGGCTATGCCTCTTCAGCTTTTTTTGTCTCTCAAATTCGCACACATTAGCAGGTAAAGCGTGCCCAAAATCGATGGGTTAATAGAACGAACAGAATCATATCTCGACCCGGCGAAAGTGCGCCTGATTGAAAGAGCCTATTATGTCGCCAAAGAAGCGCATGAAGGGCAATTCCGGCGCAGCGGTGATCCCTACATCATTCACCCTATTGCCGTTGCCAATATTCTCGCAGATTTACATCTAGACCATGAAACGCTCATGGCTGCATTGCTGCACGACGTGATTGAAGACACGCCTACCACAAAAGAAGAGTTGGCAGCGGAATTTGGTGAAGCAGTAGCCGAGCTCGTCGATGGCGTAAGCAAGCTGACGCAAATTGAATTCAAATCAAAAGCAGAGGCCCAAGCACACAACTTTCAGAAAATGACGCTCGCCATGGCGGACGACATTCGGGTTATTCTAGTCAAGCTTGCCGATCGTCTCCATAACATGCGCACGCTTGGACCACTTCACCACGAAAAGCGGCGACGCATCGCGACCGAAACGCTCGACATCTATGCCCCAATCGCCAACCGCCTTGGCATTAATAGCATCCGTACCGAGCTTGAAGATCTAGGCTTTCAAGCCCTCTATCCGATGCGTTCGAAATACATTCGCAAAGCGGTGAAAAAACTTCGCGGCAATCACAACGAGATTCTGGACGAGATTCAAGGACGCATTGAAAAGCAACTCAATAAACGTAACCTAAACGGAACGGTTGTTGGCCGAGAAAAGCATCTCTACAGTATTTACCAAAAAATGAAGTACAAGCATCGCTCATTCCACGAGATTATGGATGTGTATGCTTTTCGGATTATCTCCGACTCGGAAGATGACTGTTACCGTATTCTTGGTGCGCTACACGCACTCTACAAGCCCCTGCCATTTAGATTTAAAGATTACATCGCCGTGCCAAAGGTAAACGGCTATCAATCCTTGCATACCACGCTCTTCGGAATGCATGTAAATATCGAAGTGCAGATTCGCACAGTGGAAATGGAGAACCTTGCGAACAACGGTATCGCCGCACACTGGCAATATAAAGACGATTCCAGTTTGCAGTTGGCCAATCAGGCACGTATTGATCGCTGGCTAAGCGGACTCAAAGAGATTCGAGAAAATGCCGGTGACTCGATGGAGTTCATTGAGCACGTTAAGATCGACCTGTTCCCTGATGAGATCTACGTGTTTACGCCCAAGGGAGCGATCCTAGAGCTTCCCGCTGGCGCGACCCCGATAGATTTTGCTTATGCCATTCATACTGATGTTGGCAATGCCTGCGTGGCATGCCGCGTTAATAAGCAATTAGCGTCCCTCAGCGAGCCCTTACAAAGCGGACAGACGATTGAGATCATCACCGCGCCGGGAGCCAAACCGAGCCCAGCATGGCTCAACATTGTGGCAACAGGTAAGGCAAAAAGCAGCATTCGCCATTTCATCAAACAAAAGCAGCACGCTGAAAATCTTTCTTTGGGTAGAACGCTACTCGAGAAATCCATGGCGGGTATTTCACTAACTTGGGAGAACGTTGATGAGCCACATCTGCATCACGTACTTGAGCACAATAAAGTAGCAACGCTTGATGAACTGATTCTGCTGATTGGTCAAGGCTTACGCATGCCCTATATCATCGCGCGCCAGTTAGCGACAGAAGGAAAGCTCGGGCAGGAAGCAGAAGAAGCACCACGACAAAAATTAATGATCAAAGGCACGGAAGGCATGCAAGTATCGTTTAGCTCTTGCTGCCACCCAATCCCAGGAGACCCGATCATTGGCTTACCAGACAACGAAACAGGTCTGGTTATTCACTCAGAGCAATGCAAAAAAGCCTTGCGAACGAGCAAGGCGCATCAACGCTTATACCTCAGCTGGATGAAAGACATTACTGACGAGTTTGCCGTCGAGCTGCAGATTCAGCTTGAGCGTCACCGAGGCATCATTGCCGAGCTGGCATCCGCTGTCACACACGCGGAAGCCAACATTGAACATATCGGGGTGACCGAGCAAAATGCACATATGAGCGTCATTAAAGCGGTGATTCACATTCAAGGACGAAGACACTTGGCACGTGTCATACGGCGCATCAGGAACATTAAGGCCGTCATCAGCATACAGAGAATTGTCAATCACTAACGCGCTAGCAAGCGCTTACATACAATAAGGTTTTAGTATGAGCAACAAATCCATTATCCAGTCTGATACAGCGCCACAAGCGATCGGAACTTACTCTCAAGCTGTGAAGGCAGGCGACACAGTTTACCTTTCGGGCCAGATACCACTCGACCCCGAGTCTATGGAGCTTGTTGGTGGTGGGATCGAGAATCAGATCAAGCAAGTGTTCGAGAATCTAAAAGCGGTTTGTGAAGCCGCCGGCGGCAGCTTGCAAGACATCGTCAAGCTCAACATTTTTCTTACAGACTTAGGCAACTTCGCAACAGTCAATGAAGTGATGGCAACCTACTTCCAAACGCCCTACCCCGCGCGCGCAGCGATCGGTGTCGCCGCGTTACCAAAAGGTGCAGAAGTCGAAATGGACGGTATTGTTATTCTTTAATCTGTTCGTTTTTTCGGCGCGCTGACAACAGCGCGCCCTCCTTTCTGAGCCGACTGAATTCCTTTAACCGCTAATTCGCGCGCACATCTCTGCATAACCTTGGCGATAATCAGGATATTGAAGGCCATAGCCTGTATTCAACATACGCTTGTTCGATAGGCGTTTATTACCGGTTCTTCGAACGGGTTCGGCTCCCGCCTCTATGAAGGTTGCATCGATACCCAGTTGACGCGCTATGAATCGATAAACCTCGTTTAAATCCACCGGCGCTGAGTCACTAGCAATGTACAGAGCTTCGACATCCTGCCTCGCGAGCACTTTTTGAATTAAGAAGACCAGAAAACCAACCGCATCATCTTCGTGAATACGATTACTCAAACGCTCACTGCCGCTCAGCACAGGCTCTCTTGCCAATACCTGACGAACCATTCTTAGCCTCTCAGCACCATATATGCCGCTAAAGCGCACGACCGTATGCGCCAAATTACTTTGCTCCAAGATACGTTCGGCTTGCCGAATAACCGTTGCAGTTGGAGAACTTGGCATCGCAGCACTCAACTCATCCACAATCTCTCCATTGTCCTGACTAAACACACTAGAGCTTGATACAAACACTATATGAGGAGAACTCGAACCAACAAACCGCCTGACACACTGCTCCAATCCTCTCACAAAGACCCGCTCATAGGCCTCAGCCGAGCGCCCACTCGGTGTAACACAGTAAAGAATCACATCGATATTATCGGGCAGCGAACACCACGCTTCTTGGTCAGCAACATCCCCAATGAATATTTCCCGAACAGCGCTAGGTAATACCTCTCTTGCGGTTCTCTTGAGAACCAACGACTCGATTTCCGAGCTCAAGTCTTCGAAAACACGACTGGCTATTTGGCCAAAGCCGACAAACAAACAAGTAGGTTTTGCATAGGACATTTAATAGTTACCGTGAAATAGCTGCATTGCCGCGCGAAAAACACTAACATTAATTCAAAGCGCTACCAAAAACACGCAATAACAATTAATCAGACGCACCTCACAGCGAGCAATGAACCCCTTAACTTCCGAGCTAAAGAGCCGAATCAACCGGCCCATTAATTTGATCGAGAGACGACATGCCTGATCTCGATGAAATCCCGCTCACGCAATTAAAAGGCGTTGGCGCAAGCCTTGCGGAGACCCTCAAAAAGCTCGACTTGATTTCTATTCAAGACTTACTTTTCCATCTTCCGTTTCGCTACGAAGATCGCACACGCATTGTTCCGCTGAGCCAGCTAAGAGCAGGGCAACACGCGCTATTTGAAGCTGAAGTGAAAGGTAGCCGAATTGTGCATGGCAGACGACGAAGCCTTGAAGTGCACGTGCAGGATACGAGCGGACAGGTAGCGCTACGTTTCTATCACTTCAGCGCGGCTCAAGCCAAACAATTAACGGCGGGTACCCGCTTACGCTGCTATGGAGAAGCCCGCCTAGGTCAAACAGGTCTTGAGTTTTATCACCCTGAATATCAAGTCCTTAAAGACAGTAAGAAGCATGCCCCGCCAGAAAAACTGACGCCTATCTACACGCTGACAGATGGCATACAACAACCACGCTTGAGAAAACTCTGCTCGGCAGCGCTGGCATTTTTAGATCGCCATCAAATTACTGAACTGATTCCCGACAACATTCTCGATGAACTGCAACTACCTAAGCTGCAAGCCGCCGTAAAGTACCTCCACGCCCCACCAACGGATGCCGACCAGCATGCGCTTTTAGAGGGCTATCACCCCTGCCAACAGCGGCTTATCTTCGAGGAGTTGCTGGCGCACCATATGAGCCTTTTGGAACTGCGCACCAGCATGCAAAGAAAAACCTCGCCGCCACTGCCTGAAACGGATCTAAGCAAAGATCTTAGACACCAGCTTTTAGAGCAACTTCCTTTCACGCTAACCGGGGCGCAGATGCGTGTTTCCGAAGAGATACGAGAAGATCTTGCAAACCCCTATGCTATGTTGCGCCTTGTGCAAGGAGACGTCGGCTCCGGAAAAACCTTAGTTGCGGCAATCGCGGCCTTGCAGGCAATAGCGCATGGTTTTCAGGTCGCTCTGATGGCCCCAACGGAAATTCTAGCGGAACAGCATTTTAATAACTTCAAGCTCTGGTGCGCATCGCTGAACATTCAGGTTGGATGGTTAAGTGGCAAAGTCAAAGGCAAAAAACGCGAAGCTCAGCTCGAAGCACTAAAAAGCGGCGCGGTGCAAATCATCGTCGGTACCCACGCGCTTTTTCAAGAGGATGTGGAGTTTTCACAGCTTGGCCTTGCGATCATCGACGAGCAACATCGCTTTGGGGTTCACCAACGCCTTGCTCTTAAGAACAAAGCATCCGCTGATTACGGAGTGCCTCATCAGCTCATTATGACTGCCACACCGATCCCCCGAACGCTTGCGATGAGTGCCTACGCCGACCTTGATACATCCATCATCGATGAGCTACCGGCTGGGAGGCAGGCAATTGAAACCTTTGTTATTCCAGATAGTAAGCGGCAGGATATTCTTACGCGGGTCGAACGCATCTGCAAAGACGGCAGACAGGCTTACTGGGTGTGCACGCTGATTGAAGAATCAGAAGCACTGCAATGCCAGGCTGCTGAGGCTAGCGCGCAATGGCTCGCCTCAGAGCTAAGCGACCTCACTGTCGGGCTTATCCATGGTCGAATGAAGGCAGATGAGAAGACCTTGATCATGGAGCAGTTTAAGGCTGGCAACATTGATCTGCTCGTCGCCACAACGGTGATCGAGGTTGGCGTAGACGTCCCCAATGCCTCACTCATCATAATTGAGAACCCTGAACGCCTTGGCCTGGCACAGCTGCACCAATTACGCGGTCGCGTCGGCCGCGGCGAGTACAAAAGTTATTGCGCACTGATGTACCATCCGCCGCTATCACAAAATGGTAAAGAGCGCCTCGGCGCAATGCGCGATACAAATGACGGTTTTAAAATTGCCGAAAAGGATCTGGAGATTCGCGGCCCAGGCGAAGTCTTAGGCACTAAACAAACGGGCTTAATCTCGTTCCGGATAGCCGACCTTGAACGCGATAGCGAGTGGCTAGATTCCGTAAAACACGCCGCGCTAGAGATGCAGAAACATCCCAGACAAACCAAAGACTTAATTCGCCGCTGGGTTGGCAGTCGCCAGCAATTTGCAGAAGTCTAAACGCTACAGCTCACTGATGAAGCATGTCAGCGCGCATAGGTGCCAACTTCGCTAACAAGCGATTCTGAGCCGATAGTGAAATATCCGATTGCTCCATCGCCTTCTGTAGTATTTCGACAACCGCATTAAAATCTGCTGCCGATATATCCATTCCTTTGTGTACGTCTTTCATTGTGTCACCAGAATAAACACAGGGGCCGCCAGAGACTTCGCAAAACTGCTCAACGACTTTTTCGTAGAAGCGATCGAGATCTGTCTCCGTAAATGCCTGCTCTGTTCGCTCGTCTTTGATCAAGATTCGAACAAACCTATCTGCAATCTCCTCAACCCCCTTCTGCCCGCCAAGCTCCTCGAAGAGTGATCCGCGACTCTGCGTAGTCTGGCATCCGGCAATCAAGCCAACAATGAGAAAAATACAAAGATACTTATGCATGAGAGCTCCAAGGAATCAGGTTACAGGGTACCGTTTAGAGAGATATAAAAGCCTGTTTGATCTTCTTGGCCCGCGATAACACCAAGATCGAGATACGCCGCCGTAATCGACAAATTTTTGTTAGGAAACCAGGCAAGAAAGAGATCTTTCCAATGGTCCTCCGACAAAGCACTTAGTTGATTCTGCTTCTGCCTGAACTCAAAACCTAGCGCCACCTGCTTCGTTATGAACATCCCTCCGGCAAACTCTGCAAGTAGATTGGCACCAGAATCATCGCCGCCAAACCCAAGCAGTCCCGTTTCATTCGCTTCGGTATTAACGCACGTTAAGATTGGCAAATGCGGTTCGATTGAATGGTCCATTAAGCCATGCCTTGGCAGCACTCAGATAAACATCGACCCCCTCGCTGTCTTCGGCGCCAACAAGAGACAGCACCTCTTCATCGAGTAACGTTTTATGCTGAAGACCCAGACTAACAACCGGCATGACGTCATAGACAAGATCTCCGGTCAGCCTAACTTTAGCTCCAACGATGTTCTGACGAATCGAACGCGAGAGAGCATCGCTGTATAAATCTTGATGCGCGTAACTAAGCTCTAAACGATCATATGCCCCCACTGCGATGCCATGCACACTCAGATTATAATCATCTACTCGAGCCTCACTACTAAGGATGCTAGCCCCCAACTCGTCAGAGCTCGCATACGTTGCAATGGGCGCCCAAGGCGTCAAACCGCCGCCCCCAGCCCCTTCAATCGAACCAACACCAGCTGTGCCGATCAGTTTTCCGCCACCCGCCTCGGCGAGCGAGGAACAAAGCACAAAAGCCAGCGTCACCATTTTTTGGCGTACTGCGCATCGTTTAACCATGCAACCCTCTATTTGCCCTACTTAACGTTTCAGCTTAATGATAAACATCGATACACGTGAATGCGAATCTGGCGAGAAAACAAGCCTGTATCGTTAGCGGCGCGCACTTAGGCTAGGCACCTAACGCCACTAATTGTGCCGGTACATATTTGTGATAAGGCGTTTTTGTAAATGGGTCGCAATGATCCGATGACGTTAAGCGATTGATTTGAGGCCCAATAGGATCGCTATCTTTATAACGCATACCATAACCGTGAGGAAGCGTGATCATACCTTCGCGGATACCGTCATTCACTTCAATCTCTACCGTTATTTCACCGGCCCTAGTGCGACAGATTGCATGATCACCTGTACGCAAGTCTAAGTGCTCGGCATCGCTCGGATGGATGCGTAGCGCACCATTCTTGTCGACTTTTCGCCAACTTGGGTCACGAAAAATTTGATTTGCGTTATAGCTACGTCGCTCACCCGCCATCAACACGAAAGGGAAATCCTCACACACTTCTGCTGGATGAGGCGTTTGGTCGGCAAGGGCATCAAGTTCTTCAAGCACCTCGGTGATCTCAAGGTGGATCTTTCCATCTTTGGTTTTAATGAGTTGCCACATATCTTCCCAATTATGGGTACTGACACGAACACCAGAATTGCCATTAATAATCGCATTAAACAAATTGGCGCCAAGCGTGAGTTTATTCCCGTGGTGCCCCGCTCGCTTAACGGCTTCTTTATGTTCACCTGCAAATTTGATCGAAAGTGGTAGCAAGAATGCGCCCGTCGCCGCTTCCCCGGGCAGATATTTACCTAAGGTTCGGTACATGATGGACGGCGCATAGGCTGCAAGCTTTTTGTTACGCGTCAGCTTTGCGATTAGCGCAGTCACATAGGGCTGATGTTTAGCAAATGCAGGTTGGTACTTGGCGATACCTTCCAATAATGGGTAGCTTTTTGGAAGCACCCCCATTTTCTCTAATAAGCGTGTCGCGATCTCTGGCTCTGGCAAGCTGTCGCCTAGTGGCTTGTGTACAGGTTTGCGCAAATGGAAAAAATTGGAAGGAAACTCAAGGTTAAAGCCTGTTGCTTCCCACTTTTCAAACTGAGAAGCAGCGGGCAGAACATAATGCGCATGCCGGGCTGTTTCTGTCATGGCGACGTCTACAACGACACAAAGCTCTAACTTTGAGAATGCGCGTTCATAAGCTTGGGTATCTGAAAATGTCTGAATTGGATTAGCACTTTCAATCCAAAGTGCGCGCAACCGATCTTCTCCCTCATGCTCGATCTCATCTGGCAATATATTGGGTGGATATAACCCGGCGATAGGGAGCATTTTATGGTGCGCGGTAAGCTTTATCTTCTTACTTCGCTCGTCACTATTACCCAATATTGGTAGTAGGCTCGCATGCACATTGTTTGCGCCTTTTTTCCCAAAATTTCCGGTGAGTATATAAAGCATTTTTTCAAGATAGGCGGTGACCGTCGAGTGCAACGAGTGCTGCAAACCCAAATCAATGCGGACGCAGCCAGCTTTGGCCTTGGCAAAGTCGCGCGCAATGGTATAAATGGTATCTTGGTCTAATTCGGTTCGAGCGATGTATCGATCGACATCAATGGCGCGTAACGATTTTTCTAAGGCCTCAAATCCAGTGCAGTGCGCGGCAATAAATGGTTTGTCGTACAGTTCTTCTTGCACGATGATGCCCAGCATTGCTGACAATAAATAAGCGTCGGTGCCAGGCTTTATCGCTAAATGATAATCCGCATACTTAGCACTTTCTGATACGCGAGGGTCCACCAAAACCATAGTACGCTGAGGGTCGTTTTTTAATTCCCTGAGTACTTCTCGTGCGTTAGGAATACCGTGTGATTGAAACGGGTTACAGCCTATAAACAACACGTAATCGGAGTGTTCAATATCTTCTGTACAGTGAACGCGTTGATCACCAAACAAACGGCCGTTCATCCAAAAGTCCATGGTTTTCTCTTGCGCTAGCGCAGAGTACACGTAACGGCTTCCACCCATGGCATGACGCAATTGCTGTGCATAGGCGCCACCTAAATGGTTACCTTGCCCACCACCACCAACAACGGCAAAACAGTCTGGCCCATGCTGCTCTTTTAGCGACAGCATCTTATCGGCAATTTCCGTGAGAGCCTGATCCCACGAGACCTCTTCAAAGCTGCCATCGTCTTTACGCTTCAATGGTTTTGTTAGCCGGTCATCATGGTGTTGATAATGCTCCAAGCGCGCCGCCTTTTGACAGATATAGCCGGTCGTCATTGGGTGCTTGGGGTCGCCCTTGATCTTCTTAAATCGGCCTTCACCATCCGTGCTGATGGTTATTCCGCAATTACGCGAACACAGAATGCAGGCCGAGTCGTGATCGATAAGTTCTTGTGTGGTCATAGCTACCTCTAGTTCGTGCGCGCTTTACAATATCAGCCTAGTTAAGATTAACTTATTTCATTATTGTGATTAGGCACGCTATACCTTGCAATAAAGCATCGCAATTCATATTTTCTGAGCTTATGATAAGTTTTACTTATCTTTATTTCGAAAGCTTGGCAATGAACACATCCCCCCCACCTATCCAATGGNTGCCAGCGTTTGAAAGTGCGGCGCGCCTGCTTAGTTTTCGTAAAGCCGCTGACGAATTATGCGTCAGCCCACCAGCAATAAGTCAGCAGATAAAATCTCTAGAAGAATATATTGGTGTCAGTTTGTTTGACCGAAGCAAAAAGCAGCTAAGGCTCACCGAAGAAGGACATCGCTATTACACGGTAGCAGGGCAGGTTATAAAGCTGCACAGGGAGGGGTACGAACAATTCTCTCGGTCCCTTGGCCCAAATGTACTACAAGTTAGCGCGCCGATTTTTATCGCTCAAGAGCTGTTGATTCCGAATTATATGAAGTTTAAGCAGTTCGACCCGAAGACCGAACTGCGCATTACAACCGGAAACGAGCTAGTAAGCTTTGATGACCATCAGTTTGACGCAGCAATACGTTTTGGCGCGGGTAAGTGGAGTTCGTTATATGCGCGACCTGTATGCAAAATCGGCTTTTGCTTGATCGCTAGTGAGCGTTATCTAACTGAAAATGGTTTGGATCAACAGACCTTCGTCAACCAAGCGCTGCTTGGAGAAAATACTTTGCTAACACTAAACGAAAACCTGGAGGACTGGGGGCAGATTTTCCCAAACATTGTCGCTAAAGAGCGCATTGTGTGCGACTCATACTTCGCTGCCTTGCGCGCCGCAGAAGAAGGCTTGGGGATTTGCGTAGGGTTAACGCCCATCATTAATCATTGGCTTAAGACACGGCGCGTTGTAAAACTAAACGCGGACCCTATTGAAGCCGAGCTAGCTTATTGGCTGGTTTCGAAGAAAACATCCGAAGAGCTTCCCAGTTTAGATGCTCTTTATAAATGGGCGCATACCTTATTCGCACAGCTAAAGTAATGCAGCCACTTTACTGACGGGCCTTCGCTTTCTGCAGCCTGCTGGCTTTTTCGCTCAAAGCGCTGCGCTGGCAATCGACATTAGAGTCTTTTCAAAAAAAACACACAACTTCGCCATTTATTCGTTATAGTCTGCGCGTTACAAGGCCCTATCTTCTTATTTTATTGTTTTGGCAGAGCGTATGAGCGAAGAGCAACCGAACAACCCCTTGCATGGAATCACCTTGGAAATGATGGTGACCAGACTTCAAGAACACTATCAATGGGAAGGTCTAGCAAAACGCATCAATATCAACTGTTTCAAAAGCGACCCTTCCATTAAGTCATCATTAAAGTTTCTTCGCCGCACACCATGGGCAAGAGACAAGGTAGAAACCCTGTATCTAGCCACTTTCGTCAACCCAACCCCTTCCCCTTGGGAAAATAGGAATTAGTTATGAGCCAAGAGAACCCTCAAGAACTTTACGACTTGGACTGCGAAAGCCGTTACGAATACAGCCTTATCCAGATCGTCGAAGAGCGCGAAGTATGGATACTCATCAATCAGAATGAAGAGTTCTTAAAGATCTATTCAGAAGACGAGGAATTTGAATACTTGCCAGTATGGCCAAGTGAAAGTCTGGCTGTTTTCTATGCTCAGGGTGAGACGGATCTAGAAGCAAAATGCCTATCCTTACCAAAGTTTTTAAAGGACTGGGTGCCAGGCCTGACTAAAGACAAACTTGAAATTGGCGTTTTCCCTGGTCTTGATGCAACGGTCTGGGTAACGGAAGCAGAAGACTTTAAGAACGATATCCAAGAAGAGCTGTCTAACCTTTGAGTAGGCATTGCAGTCCAGAGAAACGCTAGCGCCTTGCTGCGTTCTTCGTTATTGTAAAACTTCTCGCTTTATCCACCGTAAAGGATGACCTAATGATAGAACTTGAGCCATGGCACTGGGCAGCAATTGGCCTTCTGCTAAGCCTTGTCGAATTTTTCGTTCCAAGCTTCGTGTTTTTACTGATTGGACTCGCCGCCGTATTTACAGGTGGCATCGCCTACTTGGTTGAACTTGCAACCTATCAGGAAGTTCTTATTTTTGCCGGCCTGAGCGCAGTTGATGTCATCGTTTGGTTTAAGGTCGTTAAACCGAAAATTGGCGATCAATCCACAAGCCATGACCTGCAAACCGCCATGAATACGCAACTCGGCTATGTCACGTTTAATACCGAAGCCAGCCAACCGGGTAAGCTTCGCTTTAATATCCCAGTGGAAGGCAAAGAGATTTGGGACTACCGCTGCGATCAAGCGTTAAAATTGGGCGATACCGTTCGCATAGTCTCCGTTGAAGAAAACCACTTGTTAATCGTAGAAAAGAAAAAGGAAGCTTTGATATGACCAGTCTTATTCTCGCAGGCTTAATCGCCGCGATCGTCCTCGTTGCTATTTTCAAAAGCATTGTGATGGTGCCGCAAGGCATGCAAGTCGTCGTCGAGCGACTTGGCAAATACCAAAGTACACTCACCCCAGGCTTGAGTTTTATCGTGCCATTTATTGACGTAGCGCGATACACGTTAACAACCAAAGACATCGTTTTAGAGATTCCCAAACAAGAAGTGATTACGAGTGATAACGCGGTAATCGGTGCCAA
>NZ_LWFT01000426.1:0-277 GCF_001635105.1 Oleiphilus sp. HI0079 | reverse complement strand
TCTTTTATCCCCGAAGCTTTAAACTCCTCGTGCACAATACACGCCCCATCCCACAGCAACATATCAGCGCCCGTTTGATGCTGAATATAGCTACCAAGATGTTTATCTGGACCCCAAAGTATTTTCTTTCCGGCGCGATCTAGATGCTCAATCACATCGAGCGCAATACTTGAAGTAACAACCCAATCTGCTCTTGCTTTTACAGCCGCAGACGTATTGGCGTAAACGACTACAGTCCGATCAGGGTGCTGATCGCAGAAACGAGAGAACTCGTCGA
>NZ_LWFT01000425.1:0-566 GCF_001635105.1 Oleiphilus sp. HI0079 | reverse complement strand
AGTAATCTCGCAATAAAGCGTCGATTTTGATACTTGAGACGATGCACGAGAGTTGAGGAGGGGAATTCATACCTTGTCACGATATACGCCTTGTCAAACTGTGGTGGCGTAGCTCTGCACTCTATGCAGTGAGTGTGACTGTTGATGCTCGACAGGGGGAGGGAGCATTGCACGCATTTTTGTTTGTCGAGCGAAACGAGTAAATCCGCTTTGCAAGCATTGCATATTAACAGCTGGAGTGTGCCCTTAGCATTACAAAGGCAGCATGTGGAATAGAAGTATGCGTTTGTAAATGTTGCGAGTGCGCGGAGCGATATGAGGGTTTGCAGCGCATGTAGTATTATTTCTGACTTGTTAACCAAAAATACAACAAGGGTTGACAACTTTTTGGGGAAGAATATCATGCACACTATCCTTGTGTTGCAGTTGGGTATCCCTTTACCCGATCCGCTTCATGATACCATTTTTATAACAGTTCTAGAAAAGAGGCTTGAAGCACAAATGAGTAATTCGTCACTTGGTGTCGTTCGACACGATTGGACCAAGCAAGAAGTGCAGGCGTTATT
>NZ_LWFT01000424.1:0-206 GCF_001635105.1 Oleiphilus sp. HI0079 | reverse complement strand
AGCGTCGAGCATGGCATCCCAATACACCTTGGGTTGCTGCTCGGCCCAACCCGGGTGCTCGGAAAAATAGGGTTCAATCTCACGCTTGCCCTTGGCAAGCAAGTTACCCGACTTGTCGAAGAGCAAGGCTCGTACCGATTGCGTTCCGTTATCAATCGCCAGAAGCGTCTGTTCAGTCATGGCGCCCCCCCGAGGACGAAGCGAGC
>NZ_LWFT01000423.1:0-388 GCF_001635105.1 Oleiphilus sp. HI0079 | reverse complement strand
GGCTTGTTAGTAGACCCGATACGAGCAGTAAAAAAGCGGCAAACGTAGATTTGATAGTCAAAGGCATGCTGTATTTCTCCTTGTTGATATTCTTTTCCAGCGTGCGCACAGAGTACGCGCAGCGCAGGGAGCTCTTCAAGGAGAATTGTTCTGTATTCTGGATAGGGGCGTGGAATAGTCTGTTCAGCGACTGAGACTTGCCGGAGTGACGCGCAAAACCTCTTCGATCGTTGTCTGTCCGCTAGCGACTTTATGTGCACCGCTAAGCCGGAGCGATTGCATGCCTTCTTTAATCGCAAGTTTACGCAATTCCATGATATTGGTTTGATCATGGATGAGCGCTTTCATTTGCTCACTAAGCGGCATAACTTCGTAAACGCCTGCACGG
>NZ_LWFT01000422.1:0-309 GCF_001635105.1 Oleiphilus sp. HI0079 | reverse complement strand
CGTAGATCTTAGCCAATTTCATCAAGTCTTTTTCGAGGAAAGTAATGAAGGGCTCGATATCATGGAGTCCGCTTTGCTGGAGCTTGATCCAGAGGCATTGGACTCAGAGAGAATCGACGAAATCTTTCGCGCAGCACACTCGATAAAAGGGGGTAGCGGCACCTTTGGTTTTCAACAAATTGCAGACTTCACTCATGTTGTCGAAACCTTACTGGACTTAATTCGATCCGATCAATTCGATATCCAATCAGAACACGTCGATCTGTTTCTTCGCACGGTCGATTGTATCCGTACAATGGTGAATCAACT
>NZ_LWFT01000421.1:0-286 GCF_001635105.1 Oleiphilus sp. HI0079 | reverse complement strand
AGGCGCCACCGGATATGTTTCAAAAAGCAGTCATATTTCAGAAATTATTAAGGCGATAAAAATAGTCGACCTGGGCGAGCGCTACCTTAGTGCTGATATCGCGCAAAATATTGCCTTAAATGATAGCGCAGACCCATTCGAAGACCTATCAAGTCGCGAGATGCAAATAGCGTCCATGATCATTGATTGTAGAAAGGTTCAGGATATATCTGATGCGCTTTGCCTTAGCCCAAAAACAGTGAATACCTATCGCTATCGTATTTTTGAAAAGCTAAAGATCCAAAGT
>NZ_LWFT01000420.1:0-437 GCF_001635105.1 Oleiphilus sp. HI0079 | reverse complement strand
TGTCTTCCAATACTGTACATAGTTCTGATCAGTCAGAAGATAAGATTCTGCAATATGTTACGTTCCGCTTAGATGATGAAACGTATGGCATCAATGTGATGCAGATTCAGGAAGTGTTGCGTTACTCTGAAATCGCTCCCGTTCCTGGCGCTCCACATTATGTCCTAGGGATTATCAACTTACGTGGCAACGTTGTAACGGTAATCGATACGCGCACACGTTTCGGTTTAGCCCAATCTGAGGTAAGCGATCAGACACGAATTGTTGTCTTGGAGCTTGAGGGTCAGGTTGTCGGTGTACTCGTCGACTCTGTAGCGGAAGTGGTTTACTTAAAAGAGTCAGAGATAGAAACCGCGCCTAATGTTGGTAACGATGAGAGCGCGCGCTTTATCCAAGGCGTATGTAATAAAAACGGCGAGCTGATCATTCTTGTAGAG
>NZ_LWFT01000419.1:0-387 GCF_001635105.1 Oleiphilus sp. HI0079 | reverse complement strand
CATTAGCACCTCTGATGCTTGATGTGCGATTAAAGTGAATACGCCTGAACTCATCAACGCCTTTGAAAATAACAATGCTGTGGTAATGATTAACCATAATTGCACAGGTAGCCGTCGCAATACTTCTTGCCGATTAAGACAACCCGTTAAAAGGTAGAGCGCGAACAGCAAAACCAATCCTTGCAGTAATTCCACCATGCCGCTTGCAGCCAAGGCAATCACCGCAACAAAACCACCAATAGCCAAACGCCCTTGAGCATCACTTAGTATGTGGTCTGGCTCGACCCCGGAAACAAACACAAAGTTGTTACTGAGGTTATTACGACTGTGGAAGTCAGCACCCACTGCCAACACAAGGAAATCGCCAGCTTTGAGCTCTATCTCACC
>NZ_LWFT01000418.1:0-307 GCF_001635105.1 Oleiphilus sp. HI0079 | reverse complement strand
ATTACGTGCGTAAGCATGTATGTTTTTCTAAACAGAATATGAGAGACATAAGTCAGAGCCCCCTCAAGAATCAGGATCTGATTTATTGCCAAAACGTGCTTATTTATTTTCGAAATGAGCTGAGACATAAAATTCTAGATGAGCTTGGAGACCGTCTTTCATTGGGCGGTGTGTTGATCATTGGTGCTGGTGAAGCACTGAATTGGTCGCATCCAAAGCTTAAAAGAGTCGATGACAAGCGGGCGCTGGCTTTTCAGCGTGTGCACGACTGAATAAGAAATTAGGGGTAGAGTGATGGGCAGCAGCC
>NZ_LWFT01000417.1:0-553 GCF_001635105.1 Oleiphilus sp. HI0079 | reverse complement strand
TGCTCTAACTCTTCTACCGCATGCCAAAGCATCAGCGGCTTGATAGATGGATCCATCCCGTCCATTCGCTCAGGCTTAGTCAAAAAATCATAGGCAAGTACTGCAGTCATGTGCTCAACGCACACGGTAAAACCAAGGCGCTCCTTATCTTTACGCCCCTTTATCGACCACTCCAAGTCTTTCTCAAAAACCTCTTCAAGCCGCACTGCGTCGTAGCCTTTGTCCCGAAGAGCTTCATTGAAACGCTTGTGTTGCAAGCTATGGTGCGCTTCCTGACCAATAAAGCCTTTAATTTGCTGCTTCAGCTCTTTGTCCTGAACTTGGTCACGGAACATGCGCACTGACTCAATGAACTCCCCCTCACCAGCAGGAAATGTCGCCGACATAGCGGCCATATAGGCACTCTTAAGGCAGTTGTTATCAAAGAAGTCTTTGGTCTGCATTTGTGCATACGGAAACTCCATGTGACGAGGCAGAACATCTATGGGCGTTTTGCTTGACGCATTAATTTGACTCATTTTTGTCGCTCCAATCAACGAACACTCATAACGAA
>NZ_LWFT01000416.1:0-18429 GCF_001635105.1 Oleiphilus sp. HI0079 | reverse complement strand
ACATTGCGTTCCCTCGCATGTTTATTTGGGCGTTGAAGGCAGTGTCTAAACTGCCGAGCAAACTCCGTTTTGCGTTATTAGGCAAAATGTCCCGTCATGAATCACAAATGATCACAGAATCTAAAGGAAGTTCAAAAGCATGATGACCGAAGTTCAGTCGTCACAAAAAATCGCCGTCATTGGTTCCGGTATTTCGGGCCTCACGACGGCCTACCTTTTAAGCCGCCGTCATGAAGTCACGGTGTTTGAAGCGAATGATTACTTGGGTGGCCATACCCACACCAAACATATAGAGCGTGGTGGCCGCCGTTTTCCGGTGAATACTGGGTTCATCGTGTATAACGATTGGACTTACCCAAACTTTATTAAGTTGATGTCGCAGCTCGGTGTGCAAACGCAAGAGTCGGACATGAGCTTTAGCGTGCATGATGAAAACAGCGGGTTGGAATACAACGGCACAAGTATCAACACCTTATTTGCTCAGCGCGTGAACCTGTTTCGCCCATCGTTTTTTAGAATGGTGAAAGACATCCTACGGTTCAACAAAGAAACGGTTGCGGCGTTGAATCGGGGCGACGACTTGAGTATGACCCTCGGTGATTACATAGAGGCGAACGGCTACTCTAAGGGTTTTCGAGACTACTACATCATCCCGATGGGGGCAGCGATTTGGTCTGCATCCACCGATGTGATGATGAATTTTCCGCTTGAGTTCTTTCTACGTTTTTTCAACAACCATGGCATGCTTAGCGTTGATGACCGCCCAACTTGGCGGGTTCTGTCGGACGGCTCGAGTGCCTACGTTTCTGAACTAATCAAGCCTTTTGAAGAGCGCATTCGTTTAAATACTCCCGTTCAGAAAGTGATACGAAGTAATAACA
The DNA here is from genome assembly GCF_001635105.1 of Oleiphilus sp. HI0079. NCBI lineage: Bacteria > Pseudomonadati > Pseudomonadota > Gammaproteobacteria > Oceanospirillales > Oleiphilaceae > Oleiphilus > Oleiphilus sp. HI0079. The sequence goes on along the minus strand of NZ_LWFT01000416.1, from coordinate 17,548 downwards.
AGGTCGTGTTACGTACAAAGAATGGCGATGAAGAATTCGATCAGGTTGTGATGGCGTGCCACAGTGACCAGGCCCTCAAGATGCTTGCAGAGCCGACAGCTTTAGAACATGAGGTGTTGGGGGCGATACCGTATCAGGAAAACGAGGTGGTTTTGCATACCGATGAACGCTTGATGCCAAAGCGCAAATTAGCTTGGGCTGCTTGGAACTACCATATTCCACAGCGCCGGAGTGAGCATGCGATGGTCACCTACAACATGAACATCTTACAGAGCTTTGAAGATGCTCCGGAGACCTTTTTGGTGACGCTTAATCGCAGCACTGAAATCGACGAGAGCAAGGTAATCGAGCGTTTTAATTATGCGCATCCAGTATTTACTCAAGATGGCGTTGCTGCGCAAGCACGACATGGAGAGATTAGCGGGCACAACCGAACGCATTACTGTGGGGCGTATTGGTTCAACGGGTTTCACGAAGATGGCGTGAATAGTGCCTTGCGAGTGGCGCAATTATTTGGAATCACTCTGTAATGACGGCTTCGACGGGGGTAAAACACAGTTGTCTCTACAAAGGGTCAATTCGCCATCGTCGCTTTACGCCGGTCTCGAACGATTTTAAATATGACATGTTCATGTGGTTTTTGGATCTGGATGAACTAGACGCTCTCGTTCAAGAAAGTCGTTTTTTCAGTTTTCGCCGCTGGGCTCCGTTTCGCTTTGTCAGGGAGGATTACTTCGGTGACAAAGAGCAGGACCTGAAACAAGCGGTTATCGCGTCCGTCACATCGTTTTTTACACGCAACGATGTTCCACACGAACCGATTAAATCGGTTCGTGTATTGACGCACATCCGCTACTTTAATCTGATATTCAATCCGGTGAGTTTTTATTATTGCTTTGACGAGCACGATGAGTTGCTTGCCGTACTGGCAGAGATTACGAATACGCCATGGGGTGAACGGCACGCATATGTTTTGCCCTTTATCTCTAAGAGTGAACGCGATACCGACGTATATCAAAGCGCAGACAATGCAGCGCTCAACGTGACACACCTGCGTGAGGATGCAAAACGCTTTGACTTTGATAAAGCGTTCCATGTATCACCGTTTAACCCCATGAATATGGAATATAACTGGGTGTTCAAGCAGCCATCTGAAAAGCTTGCTGTTCACATGGAGAACACCATGAGTAAGGCAGCGCACGATCGTTCTGCCATTGAGAAACATTTTGATGCCACGCTAGGTATGCAACGTGTGCCTGTTGCCGCGGCTGCATCCGTCATCCTCAAACAGCCGTTTATGACCCTGAAAGTCGTCTTCGGCATTTACTGGCAGGCCTTGAAATTGTGGCTCAAGCGTAGCCCGTTTTATGATCATCCATCCTTATCCAGCGCTGATACAAACTTAGCGAATGAGAAAGCAGGAACACACTATGAATAGTCAAACAACCACTCTTCCAACAAGCCAGGGTTCCAGTTTTCAGAGCTTGGCCAAAAAAGCCGTTTTTAAACAACTCGAGAGTCTAGAGTATGGCCAGCTTGTCATTATTGATGGTGGAGTTAGGCACGTATTTGGCTCGAACGAGGGCAGCGATATTTATGGTGAGTTGAATATTGTTGATCGTGCCTGCTACGTAGATATTTTGACGGGTGGAAGCATCGGTGCAGCGGAAAGTTACATGACGGGTGATTGGACGAGTCCCGATTTAGCGGCGTTGATGCGTTTAATGGTCCGCAACATGGACGTGTTGGATGGTATGGAGGGCGGGCTCGCTAAACTCTCTAAACCTGTTCTGAAGGTGATGCATCGCCTGAACCAAAATACGGTGAAGGGCTCAAAGCGAAACATCGCTGCGCACTATGATTTGGGGAATGATTTTTTCAAGACCTTTTTAGACCCAACCATGATGTATTCGTCTGCATTGTTTCCGAGTGAAGATGCAAGCTTGGAAGAAGGCTCGTTAAACAAGCTGCGTACGATTTGTGAAAAACTCCAATTGAGCAAAACTGACCACGTTGTCGAGATCGGAACGGGGTGGGGCGGCTTTGCAATCTATGCAGCACAAAACTATGGGTGCAAGGTCACCACGACCACTATTTCACGTCAGCAATATGACTTGGCTTGCCAGCGCGTCAAGGAGGCGGGGCTCGAAGACAAAATCACCTTGCTACTTGAGGACTATCGAAAGTTGGAAGGGCAGTTCGATAAGCTGGTGTCCATAGAAATGATCGAAGCGGTTGGGTGGAAGTTTTATAACACCTACTATGAGACCTGTTCACGTCTTCTCAAGCCGGACGGTTTGATGCTGATTCAGGCGATTACCATTACCGATCAGAGATATGAGCGCGCTAAGCGGGATGTTGATTTTATTCAGCGTTATATTTTTCCTGGCAGCTGTATTCCGTCTTTGACTGCGTTGTCTTCTGCAATGCGCGATAGCTCAGATCTTCGCTTGGTTTCTCATCAGGATTTTGCTGAGCACTATGCACGCACGTTGCATATGTGGAACGAGGTCTGTAAACGAGAGTCTAAGGCGATCAGTAAGCTAGGCTACAGTGAGACTTTCCAGAGAATGTGGGAATTTTATTTGTGTTATTGTGAAGGTGGTTTTGCCGAGCGCTCAATTGGCGTTTCGCATTTATTGTACGCCAAACCGGCATTTAGAGGCGAAATAGTCGCTTAGTTCGCCATCTGTTAGAGAGGATGCATTGCGCGCCAAATGAATGATAAGTCGAGTATTATGACGCATAAGATTATCAATGCCGTGACCTTTCAGGCACTTTGGTTTACCGCGATATTGTCCGGTTGGTTGTATGCGCTTCCGTTGCTTTTCGTCCATTTGGGGCACTTTCTTTACGCCGAAAGAAGGGCAAAAGTACGCCTCGCGTGTATTGCATTGGCCGCGCTAGGGATGATGGCCGATAGTATTTTTGGTGTTTTTGGCATCTATCAGTTCAACGCTGGTAATGTCATGGTTATGGAACTGATCCCCCTGTGGCTCTGTTACATGTGGCTTGGCTTTGTGACATGCTTGCCTATCTCTCTGTCTTGGCTGCTGCGCTCGCCCGTCGTTTTGCTCGCTTTCTTTTCTATCGGTGGTGCGCTCTCTTACATCGCAGGGCGGAAGCTTGGTGCGCTCGACTTTCCTGATTCGTCGATCCCCTTTATTGCTGGGTTGTGGTTTGTTGTCGCCAGTGTGGTGTTGCTTGCGATCAAACAACAGCAGAGACAAGGCTCGCTTGGGCTTTGCCTTCAGAGCGATTAGCCCACCGGGATCGTTCCATACTGTCTTAAGTAAACCGTGTTACTCCGTCTTGCGTATTTCTAGTACAGTACAGTCAAGTACCCAGGAATGATTGATGCGATATTTTAGCTTTAAGTCTCTACTTAATTTTATTTTCTTTGCGTGTGCTTTCTCTCTCGCCTTATCTGTAAATGCGCAACAATTCAGCTTTGTTGGTAAAGCCACTGACATAGAAACGGGGGCGCTGCTATATAGCGAGGAGCACGCCATTTCACTTGATTCCGAAGGCGAGTATCTTAGTAGCGAAGTGCGCTACGTGGCTGCGGATGGATCGCTCATCGCGAGTAAGCGCCTTGATTTTGAGGCGAGCCAAACAGCCCCAACCTTAGATTTCCAATATCAGAATGCGGCCTTGCGTTATGGCTCAGAATATAGAGAGGGCATGTTTGTTCTCAAAACAGATCGATCCGAGATGCTCAAAGAGGACAGGATTTCCTTGAAGAACGACGCTTCGTTTGTTGTCGATGGTGGGTTCGATCGCCTGCTCGTGAAGCGTTGGGATAGCCTGCTTTCAGGAGATGAACACGAATTCGATTTTCTCGCTATTACGCGCGGATCCACCATCGAGTTTGAACTTAGCGTTGTTGCTCAAACCAGTGAGCGAGTGCGTTTTCAGATCAAGCCGAGCTCTTGGGTTATAGGCTTGCTGGTCGATCCGATTTTTCTGGAATACGACCGAGAGTCACGTTTGCTTATGCGTTATGAAGGGTTAACGAATATCGCTCTTTCTGATGGTGATGGAAATGCTGTCGCGGTCATTCAATATTTTTACGATGAAAAGGCCCGCTTTCTCGCTCTCAAGCGCATAGAAGCGGCTTCGGCCAGCTAGGAGAACGCTTATGTTGATTTTAAGGATCGTTGCAGGACTTTATCTTCTTAGCGGGCTTTGGTGTTTGATTCGACCGGACTTGGCGGCGAGCTATGTTGGCTATGAGATGACCGGCGTGGCGGCAACAGCAGAGTTCTTTACGGTTTACGGTGGTATTCAGTTGGGTCTTGGCATCGCGATGCTGTTGGGGTCTTTCAAAGAAGGATTTCAGGAGGCGACACTTTTTTTTGCCTTGGTTTTTTCGCTGACGCTGATTGGAACCCGTTTGATCAGTTTTATTATCTATCCCGAGGCCTTGGGCCATGTCGGCGCGTGGCTAATGGCAGAGATTGAGGGCTTTATCGCGCTTGCTCTAGGCGTTGCCTATTATAGAGCTGCACATCGCCAGCAAGTGATGCGCAGCTCTATGATCTAAGGCGGCAGTTAGACTTTCTTTCAAAAACGCCTCGCTACAAGGTGTTTAGTAGCGTCAACTCCGAAGGGTGAGGGGCGAGGTACTTGCAGTTGTTGACGAAGGGCTTGGGGTGGCGGCGAAAGTGATGTCGCATTAGGACGATCGGAACGATCAGTGGCACTAATCCTTCCCGATATTGCAAGATCGTTTCGACAAGCTCTGCCTTATCTTCTTTATCGATATCATTTTTAAGAAAGCCCTGCAGGTGTTGCAGTACGTTAACGTGATTTTTACGTGTTGCGCGGATCTTCAGAATTCTCATCATTTCGACAAAGTAGCACTCTGAAAGCGACTCCACTTTGGTTTTGTTTCCGTTACCAAGCATGGTACCGAGCGCACGCGTTCGATCTTGATCGTGACTTAAAAGAGCGTATTTGTAGGCGGAATGGAATTCCGTCAGTGCCTTCATCGTGAGCCCATTTTCAATGAGGTCTAACCAATCACGGTAAGCATAAACGCGCTTGATGAAGTTCTCTCGAAGCACTGGATCGCCCAAGCGGCCCTCTTCTTCGACCGGCAAATTGGGAAAATTGCGCAGCAGAACTTCGGCGTATAGACCGGCACCAATCCGCTCGGGCATGTTCTTTTTATAAACCTTCACTCTCTCCATGCCGCAACTCGGAGAGTCTTTTTTTAGAATGTAGCCACATAGTTCTTGATGCCAATGCGCTTGCTGCTCGGCGTTATCTCGCAGCCGCTCAGTGACGTCGTGGCCTTCGGTTTTGGTACCGACCGCACGAATGCCGTCTTCGGCCTCAACCAGTCGAATTGTTTCTCGTGGGGTGCCTAGTCCAATGGCCATTTCAGGGCAAAAAGGCCGAAAGGTAAAGAACTCGCCAAGCGTCTTCGTAATGTAAGAGTGATGTTTATGTCCAGTATCAAAGCGGACCTGTTCACCGAGTAGGCAGCTACTGATACCAATCTGAATGCGATCCTTATCCGGAAAAGCCTCTGCGGTATGTTGCATTGCTGGGGTCGAAGTATTCGCTTCGCTATTCATACAGTCTCCTTGGCTATTTTCCATATTTGAACAATTCGCTTGATTCTACGATGCATCACTCGCAGCCGATTGATTACTGGCGCGAACGTCGTAAAGAAGTTTAGTCAGAACTGATCGTTTTGCCGCGTTTGTTTCTCCACCAAGCGCTGGTGTTCGCGCCCAATACCAATAACGAGGGCGTCAACAACAGGGTCAGCACCGTAGCAAAACCCAAGCCCCCCGCAATGGCGCTTGATAGTTGTCTCCACCACTGTGTTGATGGCGCACCGAAGCTTACTTCGCGACCAATAAAATCAATATTCATGGCGAGTACCATTGGAATTAAGCCAAGAATTGTTGTGCCCGCCGTGAGCAATACAGGTCGTAGACGAATCTCTCCGGTTGCGAGCGCGGCGTCAAATGCAGAATAACCGTCTTTCAGGTAGGAGTTGTAGGTGTCGATCAACACGATGTTGTTATTTACGACGATACCGGCCAGCGCAATAATGCCCAAGCCAACCATGACCACCCCAAAGGGTTGGGCGGTAATCAAAAGGCCGAGCAGTACGCCAAAGGTTGAAAAAACAATCGCGCTAAGTACTAAAAAGCTTTGATAAAAACTGTTGAATTGAATAACCAGAATGAGCAGCATCAAGAAGATCGCCAAAATGAATGCCGTTAGCAAAAACGTCATGGTCTCTTGTTGATCCTGCTGCTCGCCTTTTAGTTTTAAGCGAACATCTGGCTTGAATGTCTCGCCTTCGACCGATGCAAAAAGCGCTTCAATTTTGTCTGTTGGCAGCAGGCCTTCTTCAACATCTGATTGCAAGGTAATGGCGCGCTTGCCATCCGCTCGTTTGATGGTGCCCGTTTTAGGTGCGGCCTCAAGAGAGACGAAGTTCCCAAGAGGGACCATGCCGACGCTCGTTTGAATTCGAAAACCTTGTAGTGACTCCAAAGTACGTTTGTCATTTGGAAAACGGATATTGATGTCAACTTCCTCATCGGTGTCGTCAGGTCTATATTCGGCGACCTTTACACCATTTGTGAGCAGTTGAATCGCGGTGCCGATTAAGACGATGTCCGCACCGGCGCGTGCCGCATCTTCACGGTTCACTTCGACTTGCCATTCAATACCTGGCAAGGCACGATCGTCTTCGATATTTTTAAAGCCGCCAATCTTGGACATGTGCGCGCGCAGCAGATCTATTGTTTCATCAATGTGTTCGGGATAGATCGCAGATACCTGAATTTGAATTGGCTTTCCACCTGATGGGCCGTTTTCAGCCTTGCGAAACTCTAATTTTACGCCGGGAATAGATTTCGTCATTTCTGCCATTTCGGCCAAAATAGCGCTAGCAGGTCGTCGTTCATCCCAATCGATAAATTGGAAGTCGACGGTGCCAATAACATCTTCTGTGAGTTGTCCATCAGGCTGGTTGAATGAGCGGGCGTAAACAGATTCCAATTCCGGCATACCATAAAAGAATTGTTCCACTTCTCGCAGAATAGCGTCTTTCTCAAAGACGGATAAATCACCACGCGCATATACCAACACTTTGGCGCTCTCTGGCTCGACTTCCGGAAAAAACTCAACGCCTTTCCCAAATGAACCGTAGGCGAACATGATCACCACAACAATGGCGATATTGGCAAACAGGGTGAGAGCGGGTCGTCGAAGCATGGAACGCAGCAGATGAGAATATGCCTTGGTAAAGGCGTTCTCTGCTTGATCGCTTTCCTTCACGGCCTTACTACCGCCAAGTCCAGCACCGAGAACCGGTAAGAATATAAGCGCGACGACGAGAGACGCACATAAACAAATAATCACCGTGATGGGCAGAAACTTCATAAACTCGCCGACGACGCCTGGCCAAGCAATCAACGGCACGAATACCGCAAGCGTTGTTGCCGTGGAGGCGATGATCGGCCATGCCATACGTCGAGACGCTTTTGAAAAGGCACGCGCGGGGCTCAGCCCGGCTTCCTGATTTCGAGAAGCGAGTTCAGTAACAACGATCGCGCCATCAACCAGCATGCCCACCACCAGAATCAAACTGAACAGCACGACAATATTCAGTGTTAAACCCATGGCGTTGATAATCAACATGCTGCTTAAAAATGAAGCGGGGATCGCAATGCCAACGAGAATGGATGAGCGGACGCCAAGGGCACCGACGATCACAATCATGACCATGATAATGGCACTTATGACATTATTCTGTAGATCTTCGAGCATGGTGATAATGTCTTTCGACTTATCGAAAATGATGTTGTGCTCTAGTGTTTCTGGCCAATATTGTTTCTTCTCAGCCACAATCGCTTTTATGTCATCGATGACCTGGATGATATTGGCGCCGAGGCGCTTTTTGACTTCAAGGGTGAGCGCTGGCTCGCCATTTACGCGTGCGAAACCGCCTGGATCTTTGAAGGTACGCCGCACAGTCGCAACGTCTCGAAAGGCGACGACTGTATCGTTCTCGATCTTGATGGGCATCGACATAATGTCATCGAGGTCTTCAATAATACCCGAGACCTTTAGAATTTGACGGCCCGAACCATTATCGATCGCTCCAGCGGCGACCAATCGATTATTTCGAGAAACAATCGATAAGACGCTTTCAAAGTTGATGCCATAGGTTTCAAGCACCAATGGATCAACCACCACTTCTAGCAGCTCTTCGCGATCACCACCGATGTCGACTTCTAACACGCCGGCTAGTGCTTCGATGTCATCGCGCAAATCGCGCGCAATGGCGAGCAGATTGCGCTCTGGTAACGGCCCGCCAAGGCTCATGCTCATTACTGGGAAGAGGGCAACATTAATTTCGTTGACGGTTGGATCATCGCTGCCCTCAGGTAGCTTCGATTTTGCGCGATCTACTTTCTCTCGAACATCCTGTAAGGCTGCATCGCCATCAAAGCCAGCATCGAATTCTAATGTGACCGAGGCATGACCTTCGCTCGCAACCGCGCTCATTTCTTTGATGCCCTCAATGGACTTAAGCTCTTTCTCCATTGGGCGAACGAGGAGACGCTCGGCATCTTCGGGCGAGATACCCTCATAGCCCATTGATACATAAATATAGGGAATGGGGATGTCTGGCTCTGACTCTTTCGGGATCGTGTTATAGGACTGAATGCCGGCGATTAATAAGAAAAATAGGATTAGCAGCGCGGCACGGCGTCGTCGAATCGCCCAGTCGACGATATTGGGTTTATGATCGTCCGAGGAGCTGGTAGCGCTGAGGTCTGTTTTGGCAATCATGCATCACCCTCGATGCTCACTTCGACGGTTTGACCTTCAGCGACAAAGGCTTGGCCTACTACAATGAGTCGCAGCTGCTCAGGTAAGCCGGATAACCAAACGCCATCACTGTCGTTTTTGATGATCTCTACCTCGTGGCGAACCACTTGATTGTTGTCATCCACTGCATTGACGAAGATGCTGCCATCTGCCGCAAGCGAGAGTACAGAAGACGACACCTTGTGCGCTTGCAGTTCGCCAAGGGTAAGTCCGACAGAGGCGCTTTGTCCAAGCCGCATGTTTGCCGCCGGTTTTGCATTCGCTTCGACGCGGAATGTGCGTGTGGCAGGATCGGCATAGCTGGATATGTAGCTCAGCTTACCCTCGATACGTGTTCCATCGAGAAGCTTGGCGGTGAGAGTTTGGCCGACACTCAGCTTTGAAATATGTTGTTGTGGCACCCGTGCGACGATTTTAACTTGGGTATCGTCAATCAGATTAGCAATCGGATCGCCTGCGGAGACGTAGTCTCCAAGTTCAACATGACGTTCATTGACGATGCCAGCAAAGGGAGCACGAATAATCGTTTGGCCAAGCTCTACTTTTATCTGCTTCACAGATGCACGCGCAGCAGCGACATTTGCGACGGCTTGCTCAAGCTGATTGCCAGAGATCATACGTTTGGTTTTGAGCTGGTTCGCGGCTTCCAGTTCTGCTTCTCTTAATTTGAGTTCAGCCTGAGCTTGGTCAAGGCGAGCCTGCCGATCATCTGTGGCGATGTTCACCAAGCGCGTTTCGGCCTTTACACGCGTGCCGTTTTCAATCAACACGGCTTCAATCTTACCGTGTGTCTCTGATTTAACCGTGATCGTGCGCGATGGATTGACGGCGCCTTGTAAAGTGATGCTGTCGGCGACAGGTACGGCCGACATCTCGCGAATAATGACTTTGAAGCTTGGTTTGCTCGTTTCGGCTTTGTTGCTGCCTTCGAGCTTGGTCGTTTCGAGGCTGGCATCGGCCGAGTCTGCGGTTTCAGGCTTTTCTGTATTGCTAGAGCCGAAGGTGCCCGAAAGAACCCAAAGAAGGACGAGAACAGAGAGTATTGAAGCAATAACAACAGAGCGATTCATTGGCTACTCGAGATAAGTTTTTAAAGGGTGAAGCGTGTTTGGCGCATATTTTGAGATAGCCAACTATTCTGACGCAAATGCCACCTCAATCCAATTGGTGTTTAAGGCTTTTGGTGTTAGATTTGTGGCCAAATTCCAATAAACGAGACATTCGTGGCAAATCACCTCGCACATATCCATATCGAAAATTTACGCTTACGCACATTTATTGGTTTTAATCCGGAAGAACTGGAGAAGAAGCAAGATGTGGTGATTAATCTTGAGCTGGATTACCAAGCCGATACAGCATGTAGCAGTGATGAAGCGGACGATGCGTTGAACTACAAAGTCATCACCAAGGCGGTGATTCGCCTAGTTGAAGAAGGGCGCTTTAAATTGCTGGAAAAACTCTGTTCGGACATATTGGATCTGGTGTTGTCACATAACGAGGTCGCGTCTGCTCGGGTTAAAGTTGAAAAACCGCACGCGTTGCGTTTTGCCGATTCTGTCTCCATTACCTTAAGTTCTCAGACTGATGTTTAAAATGATTCAAATGCGATCTTCTAAAAGGCGTGGCCCAAAGGGCGTCTTGAACGATATTGTTTTGCGCGCACTGTGTCTTGTTGCGTTGTTGGTGGCGCTTGCAGGTTGTTCGACGACCACGTCGAATGTGCGCGATGTGATGGACGAGGTGGATCGCAGTGAGCTTGGTTTTATTCGCATGGCGGTGACAGGCGATGCGATTCAGACTGCATTGCAAGACAGTGAGCGTCTATTTGAGTTGCACAGCGACAGCGCAGAAGTACTAGAGCTCGTGCAGACGGTCGTTCGTTACTATGGTTTTACGCTCGTCGATGAGGACGACGCGGATTTTGTTCTAGATATTCAGCAGGCCGTTCCGGATGGGGGAGCGTGTGTGCATGGAGTTGAGTCATTCAGAGATGGCTTTACGTATTCTACCTCGGTTGTGACCTTTGGCATTGTTCCTGCCAAGGCGGCACATTGTATTGTGATTACGGCCGAGCTATATCAAGGCTACAAAGACGAGACCACGGTGATCGGTGAGTTTATTTCAAACCGAGGCTGGGTGCGCATTTACGCTGGTGTTGGTGAGATCGATAATTACCGTAAAACGGTCAAAGCGCGTGATGAGGTTAGGGCAATCGAAGCCTCGACTGCGGGCTTACTTAACCTTTTAATTGAGGAAGGCGCGTTTAAATAAATAATTGTCATATTGTTCCACTAATCTTCTACTAAACTTACAGGTTTACTTGGCCAGATGTTGGCCATTTCTTGCGTATTTCGCTAGTATTGTGGCGATTTTTCTCGCCACTGAGGGAGACGACCAAAAGTTGTCCTGTACTCAGATTCTGGCAATTTCTACCGATACCGTTTGGGGAAGACATGTCTAATAAAATTATCTACACGAAGACAGATGAAGCACCGGCACTTGCCACGTATTCACTATTGCCGATAGTGAATGCATTTACCTCGGCTGCAGAAGTAAGTGTTGAAGAAAGTGATATCTCTCTGGCAGCAAGAATGCTGTCAGCATTTCCAGAATATTTGAAAGACGAGCAGCGTGTCCCGGATGCATTGAATGATTTGGGCCAGCTAACGCTAAAGCCTGAAGCGAACATTATTAAACTTCCGAATATCAGTGCTTCTATCCCTCAGTTGAAGGCGGCAATCGCAGAGTTACAAGCGCAGGGTTATGACCTACCGGCATATCCTGATGAGCCAAAAAACGATGAAGAAGCCGATATTCAAGCGCGCTACGCGAAAGTATTAGGCAGTGCCGTTAACCCTGTATTGCGCGAAGGCAACTCGGACCGTCGCGCGCCAAAAGCCGTTAAGGCCTATGCACGCAAGCACCCTCATTCTATGGGTAAGTGGAGCCAAGCGTCGCGCACGCACGTTGCACACATGTGGGATCATGATTTTTATCACAACGAGAAATCGACGATTGTTGATAAAGCGTGCTCAGTAAATATTGAGCTTGAAACCAAAGATGGCCAGAAAAAGGTCCTGAAAGAAAACTTAGCTTTACTTGAAGGCGAAGTCATAGACGGAATGTTTATGAGCGTGAAAGCGCTTCGTAACTTTTTTGAAGAGGAAATGGAAGGCGCAAAGCGCGCAAATATTCTGTTTTCTCTGCACGTGAAAGCCACCATGATGAAGGTGTCCCACCCGATCGTGTTTGGTCATGCTGTCACCGTCTACTTTAAAGACGTTTTTGAAAAACATGCCGAGACATTCGAAAAGCTGGGCGTGAATCCGAATAACGGGCTGAGCAATGTGCATCAGAAAATTCAGGAGCTTCCGTATTCGCAACGTTCTGAAATTGAGGAAGATATTCGTCGCTGTTATGAGAATCGTCCAGAGTTAGCGATGGTCGATTCGGATAAGGGCATTTCGAATCTTCACGTACCGAGTGACGTGATCGTCGATGCCTCCATGCCAGCGATGATTCGTGTTGGCGGTAAAATGTGGGGCACGGATGGCAAGTTGAAAGACACCAAAGCGGTCATCCCTGAAAGTACTTATGCAACGATCTATCAGGAAGTCATCAATTTCTGTAAGCACCACGACAATTTTGATCCGACTACGATGGGCACTGTTCCAAACGTTGGTTTGATGGCACAAAAAGCAGAAGAGTACGGTTCGCACGACAAAACCTTTGAGCTTGCCGCAGATGGCGTTGTTCGTGTGGTTGACGATTCAGGCAAGGTGTTGATGTCACACGATGTGGAAAAGGGTGATATCTGGCGCATGTGTCAGACCAAAGACCTGCCGATTCGTGACTGGGTGAAACTTGCAGTGACGCGAGCGCGCGCGAGTGGTATGCCTGCCGTCTTCTGGTTGGATGCTGAGCGTCCACACGACGCCTCAATGATTTCAAAAGTCGAAATGTATTTGAAAGATCACGATACCGACGGCTTGGATATTCGAATTCTTTCTCCTGATCAAGCTATTCGCCTAACCATGGAGCGTTTGATTCGCGGACAAGATACGATTTCTGTCACCGGTAACGTGCTCCGCGACTACCTAACAGATTTGTTCCCAATTCTCGAACTCGGCACCAGTGCAAAAATGTTGTCGATTGTGCCCTTGATGGCAGGTGGCGGTTTGTTTGAAACAGGCGCTGGTGGTTCTGCACCGAAGCACGTCCAACAATTTAACGAAGAGAATCACTTGCGCTGGGACTCGCTTGGCGAATTTCTAGCGATTGCTGTCTCTTTGGAAGACTTGGGTGAGAAAACAGATAATCCTCATGCGAAGATCTTAGCCAAAACCTTAGATAAAGCGACCGAAGTTTTCCTCGAGGAAAATAAGTCACCTTCACGAAAAGTGGGTGAGGTCGATAATCGCGGCAGCCACTTTTATCTGGCACTTTATTGGGCCGATGCACTGGCCACGCAGGATGAAGACCCTGCATTGAAAGCTAAGTTTACTGCGCTGGCCAAAGAGTTGCGTGATAACGAGGAAACAATCATCGGCGAGATGCTTGCTTCACAAGGGCAACCAGTCGACGTAGGTGGTTATTATCACCCTAATCAGGAGCTGGTTAGCTCTGCAATGCGCCCAAGTGCAACCTTGAATAAGATCATCGACTCTTTTAAGTAAAGGTAGATCTATTTGGCCGGGTAAGAGCGTTTGCATTTTTCCCGGCCAGTTCTTTTTATTCTTTCTCTTCGTGTTTTAAACGATGTTTGGCTTAGTGCCAGTCGATTCCTTTGTTGTCGATCATGCTCTTATGAACATGGCGATCGTCTTTAGATATGTAACTCGCTGAGCGCTACTTTCTGGCCCTTCTCCAGCTTTTCGATTAGCCGACAAACGCGCTCATTCGCTGGGCAAGCAATGCCTGCTTCTTTTGCGAGGCGAACCACCATCCCGTTAAGAAAAGAAATCTCGGTTTTCTTTCCTGCCTGAATATCTTCCCACATGGAAGAGCGCGCGAGTGGGTCAATTTCCAGCATGCTCTTAGCTGCGCGTTTAAAGATAAAGTTTGGCAGTGAAAGGAAGGCAGGCAAAAGCGCCGGTGGGATTGGTGCAGATAGAATCAGACTTTGTTTTCGATATTTGCAAACAGCCAAATATTCTCGCATGGTTGCCGCAACGACGAGACGTAAACGTCGAGTTTCGAGTTGCTCTTTTAAAGGCATATTCGAGAGAGCGTTAATCGCATTGTTTAAATTGAGAAGCAGCTTGCCATACACCACGGGTTGAATATCTTGGTATAAGCTCAGCGCTCTGTTTGACGTTTGAAATGCAGCATCTAGCCGCAGGGTTAAAGGAGTAGATTGAAGCTGTAATACACCTTCCGTGCCTTGGTGAAACTTTATACCGTCGTTTTCCGAAAGCGTGACGACATTGAAAGGAATGATGCCTGAATAGCAATTGGATTGATGCTCGAGTTGCGGAAGTTGCTGAAAAGCATTCAAACCGTTTTGTAAAAAGTGCATTTCGCAACCCGCGTTCGAAAGTTGAACGAGATCATCGAGCGCACCTTCAAGTTGATGGCACTTGAGTGTGACCAAGCAGAGATCGAAATGCTGTGAAGAAAGGTCTGGTAAAACCGTGTTCAAACTGGGTAGCGCAACCGAGCTAGCCCTTCCCGTATAGTCACTATAATGAAGCCCTCCTGAACGTTCTAAGTCTTTGCGAATGCGTGGCCGGCAAACCAGGCTTGTCTGCACTCCAGCTTCTTTGCATTGCGCCGCGATGTAGCAGCCTGTTGTACCGGCTCCGTATATAAGAATGTGCAATGGCGTACCTTTTGAAAGTCAGTGTTAAGGCGTGACTAAATCACCACCGAGTTAGATCAAGTATGTTCGAAATGTTATCGATGCATGTTACATGGTGGTGCGGTTTGGTCAAAATTTGTGCGTAGTATTGCTCGTCCAAGAATCAGTATGGTCTACTGATTTGCTTGTGTCTTTCGTTAAGTTACTGAATTATATGGTATAAACCTGTTTTTTCTGATTGTTGGCAAGCTATATGCAAAGTGTTAGTTGACGGACTGATTGGCGCAAAGCAGTAAGTGCGTTACGCGCCAATCAGCTCAGCTGATTCATTTATAACTGAGGGCGTTTGCTTGTTGCAAGTGAAATGCCGAGGGGTAGCAGCAATGAAAAAAGTACTAGGTGTAGCGTTATTTGAATTGGAAGGTTCTACTGAAGAAGCAAGCTTTGGAGCCCTTAAAGAATATTTTGAAGCGATGTATTTCGCCAACTAATTAAGCAATTAAGCAATTAAGCAATTAAGCGTGTGCCGAACATACGATCGGAATTTATTCACAGAAAGAAAAAACAAAATCAGAAGCACAAGAAGAACCTAAGTTCTCTGAAAAAATATAAACAGTGTGTGTAGCCCGAGAAAGTTTGAGTCTTTTTTAGGCAAAAAGTTACAAGGATAATTCGTCATGGACGATTATAGCGGCCCGGGGACTGGCCGCTTTTTTTTTGCCTCGAAACCTAGAAAAAACCTTCGTTTCTATTTATTTATAATCGTTCGATTCTCGAATTATCAACTATATTTTACCTTACACTCTGCCTTTCTTATGTAGGTTTTTCTTACCTCTTTTGGAATCATCATTGATGAAGATCAGAAATAAATTCCTCTTGTTTATTTCTGTGCTTACCGTTTCCTCCATGACTGTTTTAGCCACCGTTCTGTCTACCTCGGCTTATGAACATGCGAATGTGTTTTTAGAAACTCAAGCAGAAGAGCATCTGGTCTCTATTCGCGAGATCAAAAAGACGCAAATCGAAGACTATTTTCAGACGATTCAGAGTCAGGTGATTACTTTTTCTAAAGATCGCATGATCGTGAATGCGATGCGGGAGTTTAAGCAAGGCTTCTCAGAATTCCGAGACCAGATTGACGCGACGCAGCTCTCATCCCAACGGGCTAGCTTGCAGTCGTATTATCAAGATCAATTTGCTAATGAGTATAAGTCGTGAAATGGGGGTGACAGTGTTTCTGTAGGCTCGCTATACAGTTCGCTTGACGAGGATTCCATCGCATTGCAGCACGCGTTTATCTCGGGAAACCCTGAACCCCTTGGTTCAAAGGATGGTTTAGTTGCGTTAAACGACAACAGCCTCTATGCCAAGTTGCATGAAGTTTATCACCCGCCAATCAGAGACTACCTAACGCACTTCGATTACTACGATATATTTTTGGTGGATGCCGAGTCGGGAGACGTTGTGTATTCGGTGTTTAAGGCGCTGGATTTCACAACCTCGCTTTATGACGGTCCCTATGCCGATTCCGGCATTGCGCGTGTTTTCAAACAGGCGGTAAAGGCAGATGCTCCGGATCTGACTTTTATCGATGATTTTCATCCCTACTTACCTTCCTACCAAGATCCAGCGGCATTTATTGCATCGCCGATTTACGATGAAGGTGAAATGACGGGAGTACTTATTTTTCAGATGCCTATTGATACGATCAATACGATCATGACGCATAACGAAAAATGGGTAGACAGCGGTTTAGGTGAATCTGGAGAGACGTACCTAGTCGGACAAAATAAGAAAATGCGCAGCATGAGCCGATTCTTAATTGAAGATAAAGAGGGCTACTTGGCTGTGCTGCAAACCGCAGGTGAACGTAGCGGTGTGATCGATGAGATTGCAGCAAAAGGGACTAGTATTGGGCTTCAGTCAGTCAATACTCCAGGCGTTGAGCAGGCATTGTCGGGTGAGTCTGCTTTCGCAATTTTTGAAGATTATAGAAAAGTACCCGTACTTTCCGCTTATGCGCCGCTTGCGATAGAGGGCTTGAATTGGGTGATTATGAGCGAGATTGATGAGGCTGAGGCCTTTGCCCCAGGCCTAAGACTGCGAGAGGAAATTGTCGGCATATCGATTCAGGTTTTACTTGGGGCCTTATTGATTGTGTTGTTAGTTGCCTATGTAGTGGTGAGGATGCTGGCTCGGCCCCTTGAGTCTCTAGGGCGTTTTCAGGTTGAGGTTTCGGACATCATACAGAATGCGGACCTGACGAAGCGATTGGATGTTCGCGGTAAGGATGAGGTGGCGCAAGCGGCGAATGCGGTGAACACCTTGCTTGAAGAATTCCAGATGGCGATTTCTTACATGATGAATATCGCTTCTCGACTTAAGTCAGGTGCGGCCTCGCTGCATGAGAAGACGCGCCTAAGCGTGGATGCGAGCCAAGCCCAAAGAGATCTCAGTGATGTCATTGCCAGTGCTGTTACCCAAATGACTTCGTCTGCGGGGGAAGTATCCAGAAGTGCTGAGGGTACCTCTGTGGTGAGCGTGAAGGCGAGTGATGCATCAAAGCAAAGCTGCGAATTTATGAATGTTCGAGTAGAGCGGATTCGTGCTCAAGCGACAAACATCAGTGCGATTGACCTAGAACTTATGACGGTTGTTGAGGCGAGTAAAGAAATTTCACAGATTCTCGAAGTGATCAATGACATTGCAGAACAGACAAACTTACTTGCCTTAAACGCGGCCATTGAAGCGGCTAGGGCGGGAGAGCTCGGGCGCGGTTTTGCCGTGGTAGCGGATGAGGTTCGATCTTTGGAGCAAAAAACGCATGACTCAACAGAGCAAATTAAGGGGGCGGTTTCAGGGCTTTATGAAGCGATT